>JBFEUD010000014.1:0-17341 GCA_041547625.1 Sulfurimonas sp. | reverse complement strand
GAAAGTTTTCAAGTCGTAAGGCTTTTTTAAAGAATTCAAATGGATTGATTGCCCAGAGGTTTTCTCCGTCAACTTCCACAAAAAAAGAATCTCCTAAAGCATAACCACCCCATGGTGTAATTGCTGCCGTTGTAGATGAGATCCCATTATTGTCTGTATATGTTAAAAGTTTTTGAGAGTTTTGTGGAGCTTCTAGGTAAAAAGTATCTTGATTGATAGGAACTTCTATTTCAAAGTCCATCATAGCGTCTTTATGTGTTATTGTTTTTTTGATTTTTGGCTTTCCATCATAAGTATGAATACCTAATTGTTGTAAATAGATATTAGATGTATTAAATCCAAAGTCATATGCAAAAACTATGGGAATATTTTTTGATTGGATCTCTTTAAGCCATGTTATTAACTTAGGAGGATTATCATAATTAACACTAAGCCAAATTACAACACCACTGTACTGAGTCATATTGTCCGGATCAGGTAAGCCTGTTTGAATGTTATGTAGTTTCTGAATATAGCCGTAATATTCGATGGGAACTGCTCCATAACGGTGAGCAGCTAATTCCATTCTATCATCAATGCTTTCATCGACAAGGGTTAATATTTCCCGCTTGAATGCATTTTTTGTTGAAAGCCCATAGTTTAACATATTGACAGAAGAGATATATGGGATAAGCCCAAGGTTTCTTATTTGTTTTACATTCGCGGATTTAGCAGTTTCCACATCGATAATGTCTTTGGAGCCTTTTTTATAAAGTTTTATTTTTGTTTGCAGGCTTGGATCTTCTAAACCATTATAAAGTAAAAGCGTATTGACGTATGGAAATGCTTTTTCAAGTATTTTCTGTTCATCGGTATGAAGAATAATTTTTGTATCTTTGAAGGCGCAATCTTTTTTTAATAGATCTAGAAAATTTGTAAAACTCTGTTCATCTATAGATGTTTGAATATCGAAAAAGAAGTTTATAAACCCTTGATGTTTTAAATCTAAAAGCTTCTCTAGCCATATATCAACATTTGAAATGTCTTTTAGTACAATTTTGGCATAAATTTTTTCGCTATAAACATCAAAACCGTGCGTATATACATTTGTTTTTTTCGGATCGACAATAATATAGTCGTGTATTCCCACCATAGGGTATGAGATCTTCTCTCCAAGATAAACAATGGCACTCTTCTCATTCAGTGAGGCATTTAGAGTAGCCACTAATAGTAGTAAAAGAGTTAAAACTTTACTGCAGCATAAATGTTTCATAGTTCAACCTGTTCATCTCTTCTCTGATAACCAAAAGTCCAATAGCAAAAACTATTAAAAGGGATAATGTATATCCGTAACCAAAAAATGCTGTCCCCATATTTATCGACAAAAGAGTAAGCAGTCCGTTGAGGATAAAAAATGAGATAGCCAACCACATAGCAGCCTTTTTCCTATCAAGATAATATAAAATAGCCAAGATAGACATAAATGCCAATTGTAACATCGCTCCAATTGTTAAAATATAAAACAGTCCGAGATAGAGTGTCGAGATGTTTAAAGCCGCAAAGAGTTTGTCAGCGGTCAAAAAGAGGATAATATCGACAATACCTTGAACCATTATGATCTCATGGATAGCATGCCGTACAATTGATGTCATCTCATTTCTATATTTTTTGATAAGCCCCAGAGTTCCTCCGCTTCTTACGGAATCGTAATATAGGTCATATTTTTCCGCGAAATCCGCTTCGAGTCTGAAGAAAAAGATTGCCATCCCAGGTAAAATAGACAAATATGCCAAGAAGATGGGCATATCGTATACGACAGAAGCATTGAGCTTTCCGATAATGGCATGTCCTGTTCCAGGATGATACCAAAAGATGAACTTGTCGATCCATGCACCAAGGTTATAGCTAAGTCCCGCTATAGCAAGGGTCCAATAGAAGTTTTTATCCAAAAAGAAATTTATTTTCATGAAGATTGTAGAAGGGTAGCTTTTAATAATAAGTGCCATCAAAACAGAAAATAAAATTGCATTTCCGATAAAAAAGACATAGACAAGTGTTTCGATAGAATCCCCGTATGCATAAGAAATTACAACAATAAATGTATAAGAGAGTAAATATGCCCAAACAACTTGGGAATAAAATTTTAAACTAGCGGCTAAGATACTTGAAATCCACACACCGCATAAAATTAAAAAAGTAAGTATAGCACCTACGATAAATGAGGGAGCCATATCACTAAATGCCCATACATAAAGAGGTACGATAAAGATTAAACCCAGCCCCCAAGCCAAGAAAATAGCACCGAAGTAAGAGGGTAATATCTCCTCTTCTCGATGTTTGAAGATGAGATCGGCAACATAGCGTGTAAACGGCAATTGTAAAATCCCCGTAATGATTAAACTTGATGCCAAAGCTATTGCGTAGGTGATTACAACCTGGAATCTAAACGCGTCTTTTACTTCACCGAAGTTTGAAAGATTGATAAAACCGATTAGGATAATAGCGATGATTGAGATAACCCATGGCCCTGAACTTAGGATGGCAGAATATCCATATACCTTTCCAAGGGAAAGGAGTCTGTCTTCACGGAGTATTTTTCTTAACTCAAATCCTATACCTGCCATTACTCACTCCTCTCTGGAAGCTTTGTTGAAAATTTCACAATTGGAAATCTTCGTAACATCACCTTAGGATATGGAGCGGGTTTTGGCATATAGTAAGGACAAACTCTTTTTGAAAGATCTTCCCATGAAAGCTCTTTCGCCTCTTCATAAAGCTCTTTATACTGATCTAAAAAGGCACTTTGACTATAATATTTTTTTACACGTTTGAGACCTGCTTCTTGTGCTTTTTTCCATAATCCGTTTTCAAAAGTAAGAAATTTTATATATTCATCTGCAAGAGCTTCCGGATTTGCAATGCCAGTGATAGCACCTGCCAATCCTATGGCTTTGTCCTCATCATTTATACCGCCTTCGATCAGATCGCGGCAGCTTCCAACATCTGTTGCTACACAAGGGACACCGGCCGCAAAGCCTTCTAAAATAACTAAAGGCATCCCTTCACTAATGGAGGAGAGTGTCTGCAGAGCTGATTTAGGTAGAATCTCTTTAATATTGCTATGGCCGAAAAACTTGATTTTATCATGATGTGTTACAAGTTCCTCTAGGGAGATATCGCTTTTATTGTTTTGAAACATTTGTCTTTTACGTTTTAAACCTAGAGAAATAGCTATTTGCTGACACTCTTCAAGATACTCGGTATCCTCTTCAACAGGACCGACAATCCAGCCTTCGATATCGGGAATAGTCATTGAAGCAATTTTAATTGCACGAATAAATGTTTTAATATCCTTGATAGGAACAACCCTGCCTATCAGCGTAATAACCGGCTTTGGAACTTCCAGCCTCTCTTTCATGGTAGCACCGAGTCCTTCAACATCCACACCGTTAGGGATTACAAATGTCTTATTTTCATCTGCTCCATAGCTGATTTGAATTTTTTGAGCACCTGAAAAAAGTGAAAAAGTATAGTTGGAACGATCGTAACAAAACAGACCTATTTTATCGAAGAAGTTTACCCACATACGTTTGATGTAGTTGTACTCTTCGGGCTGTTGTAGCAGACTAGGTTTTTTAAATTCAATCCAGTCTGCCGAGAACATGTCTATTTTTCTTTCTCTTGTATATATACCGTGCTCTGTAAGAAAAAATGGTCTATTGGCATGATATGAAGCAAGTGCTCCTAAAAAACCTGCGTATCCTGTTGAGGGAGAGTGGTATATTTTGGTTTTTGGAAGCTTGTCAACAATATTTGCCAAGAGCCAAATAGGCTTGTGAATATTTCTTAAAGTCCAAAAATAGTCGATAAAAGGAACATCTGGACAATTCTTTGAGTATGTTTCATCAATAAATTGCCATGCCCTTTTTGAAAATAAGAAATCCTCAAATGTGACTTCTTTAGTATAAAAAGAGATATCCTGCAACATTTTCGGGATTTTAAATTTGTCGTTTTTAAAACCTGCATGGAGTTCTCGAATAGCTTCAAAACCTTTTTCATTTCCTTCTATTTTTTTTGGAGAAGGCATATCTGTATTGTCAAAAAGATAGTGTACCTCTAAATGTTTCAGATTGGGCGGGAACTCATAACTAATTTGCATCTTTTTACCATCTATTGTATCTTGGGCACCGATGAAGCAGACGCCGAAGGTGAATTCAGGCAAGCCCTTCATTAGTTGAAGTATCCAACTTGAAACACCACCTTTTATATAGGGATAAGTCCCTTCGGAAAAAAGCATAATATCAACATTGTCACTTTTTGGAAAAACAATCTTTTTAGACATATTTTACGCTCTCTTCCATTGTTCTAAAATTGGATAAATAGTTGAGTTGATGCTTAGATTTTCCAGTTTTGAGAGTATAGATGCAACAATTCTGTATTTCCCTGTTAAAAAATAAACTTCTGCAATATAAGGTAATACAAAACTCGTATCGTCTTCTCTTAACTCCTGAGCTACGATAAAGTCAGTAAGGGCATGTTCATATAATTCTCTTTTCATATAGACTCTACCTAGTAAAAGGTGTAGTTTTGAAAGGTTCATTGTGATTGCTAAATGTTCGTCACGACTTTCAAGAGGAATTTCATTTAATATAAGCAGGTAGTGGCGTCTTGCTAAAAGTGCAAATTTTTCAACTTCATCCAAGAACTCTTCGTTGAGACTTTCATGTGAAAGCTCTGTATAGAGAAGTTCCCAATATAAAAATGCCAACTCTCTACAAGATTCGGCTGCATCTTTTAGATTTGCAGTTGCATCTGCAGTTTTAAGTTTTTCTATCTCAAGGTTGATATTTTTAGCAAGACGTTTTTCTGCTTTGTCAATAATTGCATATCCAAACATCCTGATCTCATCATCTGTACTTGAGAGTGTTTGTTTAATAATTCTCAAGTTAGCAGGAGAGGTGTTTGTAGAGAGGACGTTGAGTGCTCTTAATTTTTTTGACTTTGGAGCGTATTTACTGTGGATGAGGTCATTAAGTGAACCTTCACCAAAGACTCTTTCTACCTCTAAAAAAGATATACCGAATTCGTCAAGATTTAAAATATTAGTTGTTGCAGCTTTCTCTTCATACTCAACATTGACCATCAGTCTTGCTAATAAAATGGAGACAAAATAGCCCAGCAGAGGCATAGAGAAGTTAAAAAGAAAAAAATAGAGCAGACTCGATTTGAAATTATTTTTATGTAAAGAAACCCTAAAAATGTACTTGTAAAATCTATTCTCATCCATGATCTCTTGGAGTCTATGGAGATCCTGTTTATTGACTTTATAAGAGCTTGTGATAAATCTTTGCCTTGCATATCGTGCAAGAAAAAAAGCTATCATAAGGCTTATGAGTGTATGTATCCCAAATACTATGAAAAAATTGAGATCAAATTGAGTAAAGACTTTAGTTTCCATAATCTTCTCGATAATATTTCGATAGAAGAGGCAAGTCGTTCATATCAAAGCTCATATGCTCAAAATTTTGGTCTTTCTCTTGTGTTAAATTATTTTGAACTCTTTTAAGAAATCCTGCTGCCGCTGCTTTGTCATGAAGTGGTAAGAGTAAAGTGATATAGAAATAGTCATCATTATGTACTAGTGCAATCATATCAAGAGAGCGTAGCATGCTCTCCACCTTTTGATACACTCTCGCAGTTTGTAGCTCATTGTCAATGCGTAGTACGAGGATAACTGAATTTACTTTAAAATTCTTATTTAGATCCTGGAGTCTTGCAATTTCAAATTTAAAGTCTTTATCCTCTAGAAGCTCAAAGCCTTTGAGTGAAATTGACATCGAAGACTTTTTATTTTCAATCGAAAAATACTCATGTAAAATGGTAATAGAGGTCAGGTTTTCTCTGTTAAAAAACATAAACGGCATTTTCTCTATAACTAGAATAGAAACAACTTTTCCATTAAGAACAGCTGGTATAGCTGCTATATATTTATTGTCTGTTTCATCACTGAAAGTGCTAGGTTCTCCATACTCATCACTTACGTATACTGGAGATTTTCTTGCTATCGCCTTATCCACAAGATAATTTTTAAATATTTTTTCTATGTTCAGAGATTCTTGTATATTGATAGAAATCAGATCTGTGTTTTCTTCATTAAAAGTTTGGTGAGGTTTATTTTCCTTAAGATAAAGAATTAAACCGCTTTGCATACTAAACGACTTTTCTATCAGTTCTAAAAAGTTTTTATTGTATGCGCGCTCTTTATCTTTAATATTTTCATCAAGTAAAATTTTTTCATTGGCAGCTATGATATGGTTAATTGAATTACGGATACTCATCGGTTTGATAACGTAATTTTTTTCAAGCTGGTCATGGGATATTTTAAGAGTATAAAATGCACGTGAGAGTTCAGAAAGTTTGTCAGATTTATAACTTGAATCGACTTCTGCTTCTCTAATTCTGGATGTCCAATAATAATGAAACTGACTAAAAATAAGCGTCATTAAAAGTGCAATCAGGAAGTCTACATATTGGAAGGATGGATAAAAAGCCCATATAGCTAGAGAGATAACACTTACTGCAAATATACCGTTTTCAAAACCGTGAAAAAGTGTAATAACGGCAAGCAGTATGACCAGGTAAGGGACTTTATAACCTAGTAAACAAATATCATTTGAATTGATTACAAAGCCAACTGCAAGATAAAGAGTTACAATGATCAGTGTTTCTATATAAGCATATTTTTGTATATACTCTCTTATAGAAGTGAGGATCGATTTTGCCTGAACTCTTTTTTTGGAGCTTGCCATTATCTTTCAACCATCTCCATTAAAAGGTCTTGAGCAGTTGTTCCTATAGAACCGTTCCCCCAGTCACTGTCTGAGCCCGTAGCACTCCAAATAAGTTCGAGCGTTTTTGTGTCATATACACTTAGTTGTATACTTACAGCCGGTTCACCGTCTATACCTGTTTTATATCTCCATTCGCTTACACCTCCATATAGGAAGTATTTAGTACCGTCATTTTGTGCTGCTTTTGCAGCTTTATTGAAGGAATATGATGTGTCATTGACGTGTGAAAGAACTCTATAGCCTTTTGCTTTTAAAATACCCTCTAAGATATTGCCTGCTCTCATACCGGCTCTTGGAGTGTCTGTATAGTTCTCAAGTCTGAACAACGAGATACTCATATCATTTTTTTGTTGTTCTGTTGCATTGATATCTTCTTGCACAGTCGGTAGTTGTTTTGGTGTTGTTACGATTACGTTACCCGTACACCCTATAAACAATATTGCTAGTGTTGCTACTAAGAGATTTTTGAACATTTTTTATCCTTGCATTCCTGAGATAAGATTCTTTGTGTACTAAGCAAATTGTATTCTCATTCCATACAAAATATGATTGTGCTTAGGAGATAGTGCTGTTAAATGTACATAAAATCAAAAATTATACCATAATGATCATATATAAATAGCCTAAAATGTGCGTATTTTATGTGCATAACACTTTTAAGACAAGAAGGAATTTTATAGAGGGTTTATTGAGAAAAATCTTCCTCCGAATATAGAAGGAAGAGAGAAAAGGTTTAGAGTAGAATTACGTTAACAAAAGTACCTGCACTGAGTTCCTTGTCATCTTCTCCACTGATCATAAGTCCGCTGTTATGTAACATATTGGTAAGGATTGCCGAACTTCCTACTTTTTTGTCTTTGAAGTTTACGAAATACTCACCATCTTCAACAACAACGTTACAAGTTGTAAACTCAGTAAATGGACTACGTTTTTTGAAATCTTCTTGTAGCTTTGCTGCAACTGTTTTATAAGGTTTTTGCATTCCTAACATCTTTGCAATAAGCGGAAGGGCATAAAGGATAGCCGTAACTGTTGAAGAGTATGGAAAACCTGGTAGTGCCAAGACAAATTTTGCATCACGTTGGGCTACCATTATATGGCGCCCCGGTTTAATTGCTACACCTTTAAACACAACAGAAGCCCCAAGACGAGGAACTATATCTTTTACAAAGTCGTAATCTCCGACACTAACACCACCAGTACTTACAACAATATCTGCAGAATTGATAGCATTTTCAAATGTCTGCATCAGTTGCTCTTTGTCATCCGGTGCAGTTCCAATTTGGATCACTTCCGCTCCGGCTTGTTTAAAAAGGGCTTCAAGTGTATAGTTGTTTGAACTTCTGATTTGTGCAGGATTGTCAGAGTGTTCACCGAGATCTATGATCTCGCTTCCAGTAGCGATAACAGCTACTTTAGGGCGAAGAGCAACTTTTACCATTACCTGGTTTAGTCCTGCAAGTACACCGATCTCCGCAAAACCTACTTTTGTTCCTTTTTTGATCAGTACGTCACCTGCTTTATAACTCTCTCCGACAGGGCGAACTGATGAACCTGGGTTTACCGATTCATTGATAATGATTTTTCCATCTTCGAATGTTACGTTTTCGATTTGGATAAGAGTGTCAGCGCCTTCAGGCATTTTTGAACCTGTAAATGTTTTGATACACTCACCGTCATTCACTACTCTTTGCTCATCATTTCCGGCAGGATTGTCACCTAAAACTGTAAGTTCTCCTTTTGCAAGATCAGCATGTTTTACGGCATAGCCGTCCATAGAAGCAGTAGGAAATTGAGGGTCGTTGTATTTTGCAACAATATCTTCAGCTAAGATGCGATCAAGTGCATCACTTAAAGGAACTCTTTCAAATTTTGAAGAGTTTACCTGAAGTAGGTCAAGCATATTCTGACTTGTTTCATAAGATAGTAAGTTCAAGATATTTCCTTTTATGCTAATAATCCGCTACCGCTAATTGCAGTTGATCTATCTTTTGCATAGACTCTTTTGCCATTAATGAGATCGTATTTCCAGATAGGTGCAGATGCTTTAAAGTCTTCTACAAACTCATCGATAAACTCCAATGCTACACGGCGTTTTGGTGAAAATACGGCAGCAATATATGAAGACTCGTGCAGCATTACATCTCCGCGAGAGTGTGCCATTTTTATGATTGCACCTTTTTGAGCGGCTTTTTCTTCCCAAGCTTTATACCAAGACTCTAAAATAGGCTCATAAACATCAAAACTAAGACCGTCGATTCCGCTTTCGTCCCTTACAGTTCCAACAAAAGGGATATATGCACCGTAATTACTTTGAGCTTCCTCTTCATACCATCTTTTTAAGATCTCAGGGACATTTAAAGCACCGTTATGTAATTCTAACAAATTAACCTCCGCATACAGGTGGTAAAAGAGATACTTTATCACCATCTTTTAATGGATGATCTAATGAAGCCACTAATGCATCATTTACAGCTACTGCCGAGTTTGTTAGCCATTCTTTTAGTTCTGCATCTTGTTGTAAAATATTTGCTAATTCAGAGAGATTTGTGATCTCTAATTCCATAGCATCTTTTTGTATTGGTCCTAAAAATTCTACTTTAACCATATCTGTTTGACCCTTCTTTACAGATGATTTGAAAGCTTTGGATGAAGCACAGATTGAAGGGATGATTTGACCTCATGCAAAGTTTTCATAATCATTTTTTTTGTTGAAATTATATCTAAGATAAGTTAAGTGATGTATAATTTCATAAATTAGTTTTGGAGCTAAATTGCTTTTTGGAAAGATAGAGTACTTAAATCTTTTACCATTTCATATCTTTATGAAGCGCTTTACACCCTCTTCTCAGATTAAAATGAGTATGGAGTATAAAAAAAGCGTTCCTTCAAAGATCAATCAAGAGTTTAAATACAGACGTGTCGATGCTGCTTTCATATCGAGTATAGAAGCAAAAAAGTATAGAAACGTAAAACTAGGAATCATTGCTAGAAAAGATGTTAAAAGCGTTTTAGTGATACCGCAAACTGAAGCAAAAAAAGATAGAGAATCTGCTACTTCAAATGTATTGGTTAATGTTTTAGGACTGCAAGGTGAAGTACTGATTGGTGATAAAGCGCTGCGTTATGCTTTAGTAAATGACGATTATATCGATCTTGCAAAAGTATGGAATGAACGTTATGGATTGCCTTTTGTATTTGCGGTTTTAGCACTACACAAAGATAAAAAGGTTTATAAAAAGATTGAAAAACTTTTTGGAAAAAGACCTGTAAGAATTCCCCAATATCTATTGGAAAAAGCTGCAAAACGCGTTGGTGTTGAAAAAAAAGATATTCTTGAGTATCTTCAACTTATCTCTTATGAGCTTGATCAAAAAGCTCAAAGAGGACTAAATAAATTCTATAAAGAAGCAGCGAAAATTATTTAGTAAGATTATTGAGCAGATCAATAATCTCGTCCATTTTACTACTTACATTACCTACATCTTCAGAGACTTCGTTAACGACTTGAGCATTTTTATTAAGATGTTCGGAGTTTTCCATGATAGACTGTATGAGAACATTTGTGGTTGCTGAAGTCTCAGCAAGACTTTTTTGTGTACGTTCTGCAAGTTGTCTTACTTCATCGGCGACAACTGCAAAACCACGCCCGTGATCACCTGCACGGGCTGCCTCGATGGCAGCATTAAGAGCTAAAAGATTTGTTTGTTCCGCTATATCTCCAATGGTCTCAAGTATAGCTTTTGTTTCATTTGCGTTATCTACCAAGGTGTGTAGATTTTGTACCATCTCATTTTCTCGTATGGAGATATTGTGTATCCTTTCTACAATATCTGTAATCATCGCTTTAAAATCAACAATAGTAGTACTTGTAATCTCCTCTATAGTACTATTGAGTTTTTCTGAATCATCTACAATCTGTTTGTGAGATACATCATTCTCTTTTTTCATTGTTTCAAGTGCTTCTCCTAAATAATTAATGTTATTTAAAAGATCTGCCATTTTCGCTTCAACTTCTACTGTACTGCGAGCTTCAAAATTTCCATTTGAAAACTTTTGAAGGGTGCCAATCGCTTGATCGAGATTGTTCTCGGCAACATCTAACATTTTATTTAGACTGTTTCTTAAAACATGGACATAGGGTGTTTTACTATCAGCTACAATTCTACAGGAGTAATGCCCCTTAGCTACTTTATCGGCTATTAGGACCATTTCACCAGCTACTTTAGTATCTGTTGAGGCCATATTTTGGCAACATTCAACAAGCTGATTGAAACTTTCATGCATTTTATGTTGAGGATCTGAATGATGATGTACTTGATTACGTTTAAATTCCAGCATATCAGCAAGTTCTAAATGTTTTTGGTGTGTTTCGTTGGTTACTTGACGGGTATGAATATTTTCAATCATAAGAACAATAGTAGCTATAATAATTGCTACAATCGTATATACAAGTACAGAATTGACAACATAAAATGAACCAATAAGGACAAGGAACAATGAGATGAGGAGTATATTTTTCTTATAAGGGTTTGTCATATGTTACCTCTTAACGCATTGTCATGTAAAGTGCTTGTGCTTCATCAACTTCAGCAGGTGAGGGTTTTCGTCTACAGGACAGATAGGTTTTTGTTTGTTGTTCTTCATCATATAATGGATAAACAGTCGCATAGACCCAATAAAAACCACCGTCTTTTGTTTTGTTCTTTACATATCCGTGCCAAACACGATCTTGTTTTACTGTATTCCAAAGATCTTCAAAGGCTGCTTGTGGCATATCCTCATGACGGACAATATTATGAGGTCTTCCGACGAGTTCGTCAAGAGTATAACCGGCAACTTTGCAAAAATCATCATTTGCAAATAATATGAGGCCTTGCTCATTAGTTTGAGATACTAAAAAATCACCATCCTGTAAAACATATTCATCCATAAATAACCCTTTCTGTTATTAAATGTTTTTATATATTTTAAAATTGTAAAAGCCTAAAGATTAAAGCAAGCTTATTTAGTAGAAATAAGATAAATTTATATGAAAAAAGAATGTTTTTGTGATAATTTTATGTTTAATCAAAAAGAGAGGGTTGTAAAGCTTTTATTTTATAACTTTTTCTGTGAATAGGGGAGTATCCGTATTGTTGTATCGAAGCAATATGTGGTGAAGTACCGTACCCTTTGTGTTTTTCAAATCCATATTCTGGATATTTTTGTGCATCAGTGATGATGTTGCGATCGTGTGTTACTTTTGCAAGAATTGAAGCAGCACTAACTTCTGGAACTTTCCCGTCTGCTTTAACCATAGTTTTTAAATCTTTGACGCCGAAAGTTGTATTACCGTCAAAAAGATATTCCTCTGCATTGAGATGTGTTTTGATCTCTTCAAGAGCTTCCTGCATACATTTTGAGATCCCTTTTTCATCTATCTCTTGAGGAGATTTGATGACGATATGGTATTGAGTGGATTTTATAACCGTATCAAAGAGTTGATATCTTTTTTTCTCTGTAATTTTTTTAGAATCGTTTAATCCAGATATAATTGAAGAATTTTTTAAAAAAATACAGCCTGCGACAACCAAATCTCCAGCTATACAGCCGCGACCGGCTTCATCTATTCCACAGAGCATACGTAAGTTTTTTCCTTTTTATAAAAGATATTACAGACTTTTATTTTACCATAAAGTTGCAGATAGACTTCTGTAAAAATTGTACATATCATCTATAAAATGGTATTATACTTTCTTATAGGAGGTGTGTAATGAAAGTAGCGTTCACCGGAGCAAGTGGTTTTGTAGGAACACACTTGCAAAAAGTTTTTCCTGAGAATATTCATATTCATAGAGATGAAACGGTTGAAGAGATCTTGGAAAAATTACAAGATGTCTCGACTGTGATTAATTTAGCTGGTGCTCCTATTATAAAACGTTGGACACCTGAATATAAAAAAGTACTGATTGATTCTCGTGTTAAAACAACAAAAAAACTTGTAGAAGCAATCAATCAAAGTGATGTAGAGCATTTTATATCGACGTCTGCTATCGGAGCATATCCAGATAATGGCGTTTATGATGAGAGCTTCGATAGATATGCGGATGATTTTTTAGGGGAACTTACAAGAGAGTGGGAAAAGGTTGCACTAGAGTGTAGCAAGCCGACGGCAATTACACGTTTTGGTATTGTACTGGGTGCAGAGGGTGGTGCTTTAAAACAGATGTTAGCCCCGTTTAAATTGGGAGTCGGAGGAACTATTGGCAACGGCAAGATGAATATGAGCTGGGTAGATATTGATGATCTTGTGCGTGTGTATCAATATTTAGTCCAAAAAAATCTCACAGGGGTATTTAATGTTGTCGCTCCCCATCCGGTTTCTAATTATGAATTTACAAAAACTTTAGGAGCAATACTTAACAGACCTACACTCTTCCCTTTACCCGAATTTGTTTTAAAATTATTATATGCAGATGCGGCAAGTGTATTGACAGGTTCTAAGGAGATCTATCCAAAAGCTTTACTGGAAGAAGGGTTTGCTTTTCAATACCCTACTATAAAACAAAGTTTGAGACATCTATTAGAAAAGTAGTTTTATTTAGTCTCCCAATGCCCATATATCAAAAGGGATGATGCTTACAGAAGCTAAAGGGTGGGAGATTGAACTCTCTTTATTCATAGTAATAACAGTTATTTTTCGAATAGAGTGTGTAAAGAGAAAGGCCTCTATACTTTCTAATTTTTTAAAGAGTCTTCTTTCATCAATAAAAGGTTTACAAAGGATGATTTCATCTTTTCTTGGAAGATAGAAGTCAATTTCATCATCATAATAAGCATCTTTAGATTTTTTTAGAAGCTCCAGAAAAACCATATTTTCAAACAATCGACCGAAATTTTTCTCTATAGAGAATGCTGACTTTAAAGAGGTGTCACATAAGTAGATCTTTTTAGTTGCTTTTTTATGGTTAAACTTTTCTACCTGATGAATGTATTTTTTCTCAACAAGTGCTTCGAAAGATTTATAAAGTTTGTCTTTAGAGATTTTTCTTTTTGCTTTGAGTCTTTCATAGACCATAAATGCTGAAAGTTTTTGACTATTAAATTTTGCACATATAGTAAGAACATCAAACTCTACATCATCCAATGCAGCTTGAAAAGCTTGTTGAAGATAGATATTCCTTTCATCTATATATATTTTATGCATAACGGCAAGACCGCCGAGTTGAAAGAAATGATTTAAAGCGGAAGAATCATATTTGTGTTCATAAGCCAAGAACTCTTCATAGTCAAGAGGATAGAGATCGATCTGTTCAAGTTCTGGAATATCATACTTCTGTTGTGAGGTGATTATGAGTTGAGATACGTTGGGAAAGTTTATATCCACTTTGTAGTTATCTAGAACTAAAATATCTATTCTATTCTCTTGACAAAAACTGTTGAGAATTTTATTCATCTCTTCAATATCGATCCGTATATCATTACAGTCAATATATAGATAGCTGTTTTTTCTATGTGATAGAAGATACGATTTGACAAGTTGTGTTTTTCCGCTTTTTGTTATACCGTTGATTTGATATGATTTATCGTCAATAAATACTTTACGATCATGATATTTGTCAATATGCAAGTCTATTTTGTAAAACTCTTCGAGTAAAATTTCCATAAAATTATCCAAAATTTCGATTGTGTAATTATATCACTTCCTTTTTAAAAGGAAATAAATTTATAGATTTTTCAGTTTTTGAGCCCAAAATCCTTGAATTATATAATGTATTTGAGTATAATTTCGCTCCCTTAAATGGTCAGACACAGGGCTGACGAGTTCTTTATAAGGAAATAATATGGAAAAAATTCGTTTGAAGTTGAAAGCTTACGATCATCGTGTACTTGATAGATCTGTAGCTTCAATCGTTGAGGCTGTTAAGCGTACTGGTGCGGTTATCCGTGGTCCAATACCTTTACCAACAAAAATTCGTAAATATACAGTTTTAAAATCTGTTCACGTTAACAAAAAATCTCGTGAGCAATTTGAAATTCGTATGCATGCTAGAATGATCGATATCGTATCTGCTACGCCAGAGACTGTTGATTCATTAATGAAACTAGACTTAGCACCAGAAGTGGACGTTGAAGTTCGCTCTATGGACAAATAAGGAGTAACAAGTGGAATATATTGTTGAAAAAATCGGTATGAGCCGTACTATCACTGTTCCTGCAAAACCTGTTACTCTTTTAAGAGTTCTAGATGCAAAAGTATGTGATGTTAACGATGGTAAAGCATTAGTAGCTTACCCAAGCGGTAAAAAAATGAATAAGTCAATTGAAGGTCAACAGAAGAAATTCAACCTTTCATCTGAGTTTAACCGTTTTGTTACTTTAGAAGTTGCAAATACTGAAGCTGGTGATTTAGATCTAGCTCCATTAGCTGAAGCAACAACTGTAAAATCAACTTTTACAACTAAAGGTCGCGGTTTCCAAGGTGGAATGAAGCGTTGGAATTTCGGTGGTGGTCCTGCATCTCACGGTCATAGATTTGGTCGTAGAACAGGTTCTATCGGTAATGCTGAATGGCCAGGTCGTGTTATGAAAGGTAAGAAAATGCCTGGACAATACGGAAATACACAAAACAGTGTAAAAAATGAGATCGTTTCTTACGATGCTGAAAACAAAATCATCGCGGTTTTAGGTTCAGTTTCTGGTGCTAACGGTACTTTAGGACGTGTAAAGGTAGTTAAATAATGAGCGCAGCAATCGTTTTAAATGAAAAAATGGAAAAAGCATCTGAGATTGCTTTACCAGAATCATTCGCTGGTATCAATCCTCATAACTTATACCTTTATGTAAAGTCTGCACAAGCTGCAATGCGTGCGAACACTGCAACTGTTAAAGGTAGAAGTGAAGTAAGCGGTGGTGGTAGAAAACCATTTGCTCAAAAAGGTGGCGGTCGTGCTCGTCAAGGTTCGATCAGAGCTCCTCACTATACTGGTGGTGGTATTGTTTTCGGTCCACAAAACAACCGTAACTACAACCAAAAAGTAAATAAAAAGCAAAAGAAACTTGCTTTAAACTTTGCTCTTAACGAGCATGCACAAAACGGTACTCTTTTCGTAGTAGACAGCATTGAAGTTGAATCTGGTAAAACTAAAGACGCAGCAGCAATGTTCAAAGCTCTTGGTCAAAGAGATACTTTATTTGTAAAATCTATTTTAGATGAGAAAACATTCTTAGCATTTGAAAATATTCAAAAAGCTTTCGTAATCGAATCTAATGAATTAAACGCATACTTAGCTGCAAACTATCGTTCAATCGTGATAGAAAAAGCTGTATGGGAAAATCTTGTAAGTGAGGCTAAGTAATGGCAGATATTACAGATATTAAATCAATTCTATATACAGAAAAGACTCTTGGTCTACAAGAAGATGGTGTAATCGTTGTTCAGACTTCACCACGTATGACTAAAACAGGTCTTAAAGAGGTGTTCAGAGAGTATTTTGGAATTATTCCTTCAAAAATCAACTCTTTAAACCAAAGCGGAAAAGTTAAAAGATTCCGTGGTGTACAAGGTAAACAAAATGACTTCAAAAAGTTCTATGTAACTTTACCTGAAGGTGCACAAATCGAAAGTTTGGCGGTGTAATATGGCAATTAAAACTTATAGACCGATAACACCATCTCGTCGTTTTTATACGAACGTAGATAGTTCAGATATTACAGCAAAAGCTAGTGTTCGTTCTTTATTAGTTAAGTTACCAACTCACTCTGGTCGTAACAACAACGGACGTATCACATCTCGTCATAAGCAAGCTGGTGCTAAAAAACTTTACCGTATCATTGATTTCAAAAGAAACAAATTCGGTATCGAAGGTACAGTAAGCGCTATCGAGTACGATCCATACAGAAACTGTAGAATCGCTCTTGTAACTTATGCTGACGGTGAAAAAAGATATATCCTACAACCAAAAGGTTTAAATGTAGGTGATAAAGTTGCAGCAGCAGAATCTGGTTTAGATGTTAAACCTGGAAATGCTATGAAACTTAAAAACATCCCAGTTGGTACATTAGTGCACAACATTGAGTTAAAAGTAGGAAAAGGTGGACAAATGGTTCGTTCAGCTGGTACTTCTGCTCAAATTATGGGTCGTGACGGTAAATATGTTTCATTACGTATGCCTTCATCTGAAATGAGACTTGTTCTTGGTGAGTGTATGGCAACTGTTGGTGTAGTTGGAAACGAAGAGTATGCGAACATCGTTATCGCAAAAGCTGGTCGTACTCGTCACATGGGTATTCGTCCTCAAACTCGTGGTTCTGCAATGAACCCAATTGATCACCCGCATGGTGGTGGTGAAGGTAAAACGAATTCAGGTCGTCATCCAGTTACTCCTTGGGGTAAACCAACGAAGGGTGCTAAAACTCGTCGTAAAAAAGCAAGTGATAAATTAATCATCACTCGTCGTAAACCAAATGCAAAAAGGGTAGGTTAATGGCTCGTTCAGTTAAAAAAGGTCCATTCGTAGATGACCATT
>JBFEUD010000013.1:0-17873 GCA_041547625.1 Sulfurimonas sp. | reverse complement strand
TTTAATTGAGAAAGAACTTTTACCAGTAGTGAAAGAGGAGCTGTGCTAAATGTGGTATGAGCTCTCAAAAGAATTTATTTACAATGTCGTAGGGCTCGAAGGCAAATTAGCTGATGCTACCCACTTTTTTATCTATGATACGATAAAAATTTGGTTTTTACTTCTTACAATTATTTTTGCAGTTTCATTTTTGCGAACATGGGTCAATACTGAATATGTACGTGCCCACCTTCAAGGAAAATCTGCATTATACGGTCATGTGGGTGCTTCACTTTTTGGAATCATTACACCCTTTTGTTCTTGTTCTGCGATACCTTTGTTTTTAGGTTTTATTCAAGCACGTATACCTATTGGGGTTACTTTTAGTTATCTGATCTCTGCTCCTATGAATAATGAGATCGCTATTGCCATGCTATTTGGTATCTTTGGCTGGCAGATTACATCTATTTATATCGCTTTTGGTTTAACGGTAGCAATACTTGGCGGTTGGCTTATAGGAAGACTGGGTATGGAGAAAGAGGTACTGATGGATGTCAAGCCAATCGAAGGTGAGCTTGAAGCTACACTGGTAAAACTCTCTTTTAAAAACAGAGCTAAAGAAGCATGGAATTACACTGTAGATATTTTCAAAAAAATCTATATCTATGTAATGCTTGGTGTAGGTGCAGGTGCATGGATCCACGGCTATATCCCGACTGATTTTGTCGCTACATATACAGGTGAAGGAAACCCATTTGCAGTTATCGTTGCTGTGTTGATGGGAATACCTATGTATTCAAATGCAGCCGGTGTTATGCCATTAGTGGAGGTACTGACAAACAAAGGCATGCTTTTGGGAACTGCTCTTAGTTTTATGATGGCAGTTACAGCGCTTAGCCTACCTGAAGCATTGATACTTAAAAAGATTATTTCACTCAAACTTATCGGCATCTTTTTTGCCATTGTAGGAAGTGGAGTCATTGCTATCGGGTATCTATTTAATATCATTTTATAAAGGAAAAACAATGTTTAATGTAAACAATACACAAAACGGCGTCAAAGCATTTTTAGGCGGCTTTAAAGCTGAGGAAGTGAATGCAAAAGTTCAAGAGTGCAAAGATGGAAACTGCAGTTGTAATTGTGACCCGCAGATGATGGAAAAAATCGAAAACATCGAAGTATCAAGTGAGGAAAACGGAACGAGCATTATAATTACGGGTGATGTCAAAGCCGAAGAGTTAGAACCAATGATGAAGGAGTGTTTATTATGAAAATAGAAGTATTAGGAACGGGATGTTCAAAGTGTATGCAATTAGAAGCAGTAGTAAAAGAAGCTGTTGCTAAAAGCGGTAAATTTGTTCAAATTGAAAAAGTAGATGACATCATGAAAATTATGGAGTATCAGGTAGTAAGTACTCCGGGACTTGTTATTGACGGAAAAGTGGTGAGCACTGGTAAAGTTCCAAGTGTAGACGAAGTTCTCGCTTTAATGGCTGAGTAAGCTTGCAAGAAGCTGTTTTAGCCCTTCTTGAATCAAATACACTTTTAGCATTTATCGGTGCATTTGGTGCGGGCAGTATCACGGCCATTGCACCCTGTTCTCTTATCTCAGTACCGCTACTCGTAGGTACTTCAGTAGCTCTCAATAAAGATTTAGAAGGCAAAAAGAAAGTTATATATACCTATGCTTTTGCTTCATTGTTTGCCCTTGGTGTTATGATAAGCTTTTCAATTTTAGGTTTTATCGTTGCAAAGTTTGGCGGCTTTTTTTCAATAGCTCCCATATGGGCATATATCTTGGCTGGGCTCCTTAGTATATTGATTGGATTATACGCATGGGGTGTCTTTGGGCAAGTAAACAAATCATCAATCATGACACACCTTATAAAATACAGACTTTTTGGCGGTTTTTTAATAGGAATTATCTTTGGTTTAGTGAGTACTCCGTGTGCTTCTGCTCCCCTTGTAGCTATTATCAGCGTTGCAGCAAACAGCGGATATATCTATGCTTACGGACTCATATTAACATTTGCGTTAGGGCATTCAATGCTCCTTTTAATAGCAGGTGTTTCCGTAGGCTTTACACAAAGTATTACGTCAAGCAAAGTTGTATCACACATATCAAATTATATCAACAAAGGTTTTGCCCTTATGCTCATAGGCATAGGTATCTATTTTGCATGGCAAGCCTATTTACAGTTTTAGGAGAAAAAAATGAAATTATTTTCAATACTATTATTGCTTTTAAGCCTGAATGCCACGGCAGCTGAGCAGATGCTTCAAGAAAGTCAATATAGATATGTTCAAATGAGCATTGGAAAAGGAAAACCATTCTTTTTAGAAGTTGGTGCGGAGAGCTGTCACAGTTGTGTAGTGATGGGCAAAATGCTTTATAAAATAGTGAAAAAACATCCTGAGTACAACATCCATTTTATCAATGTTCAAAAAGAGAGAAATGCTGCTTATGAATTAAAGGTTAGAATGATACCTACTCAAATAATTTTTGATAAAAATGGGAAAGAAGTGTATCGTCACATCGGAGTTTTAAGCAGTGATGAGCTGAATAAGTTATTTCAAACTTATTCATTCTAAGGTTTTTAACGGTTTTGAACTCTTAAAAAAGAGCTTCAAAATCCTCCTGACATAGAGGTTTATAAAAGTAGTAACCTTGATACAGATCACATCCTAATTCCTCTAGAAAATCTTTTTGATACTTCTTTTCCACACCTTCTGCTACAATTGAAAGATTCATATTTCTTGAAATTTCGATAATACTTTTTACAAGTAATGCCTGTTGTTCATCATCAAGTCTAGCGATAAATGACTTATCAACTTTTAATTCATCCATAGGCATTTCACTTAAATAACTCAGTGATGAATATCCTGTTCCAAAATCATCCAGTGAGAACTTGATGCCCAATCTTCTAAGATCATTAATAACATCTACTATCTTTTTTAAGTTGTCAGATGTACTCGTTTCCGTAATTTCAAAAATCACTTGTGTTTTAAAACCATAAATATTGTATCTGTCAAACAGTTTTTCGACCATATCAACAAAGCCATTATCCAAGAATTGTCTCATACTTATATTGATTGAAAGCTGTCTCAGTTTTATACCGCTGCGATCCCATTTTACAAGTGTTTGCAGAGCACGTTCAAGTATATATTCTCCCAATTCTAAAATATATCCTGTGTTTTCAGCTATAGGAATAAATACATCAGGTGCAACAACACCTAATTTGTCATTATACCAGCGTGCCAGTACTTCACAACCTATTATCTCGCCTCTTGCATTTAATTGCGGCTGATACTGTAATCTGACTTCATTTCTATCAACTGCAAAATGAAGATTTCTCTCTATTTCAAGTTTTTGTTCTATAATCTGACACAGCTCATCATTAAATACAATGATGCCGTCTCTACCGTTACTTTTTGCTTCGTACATTGCAATATCGGCTTCTTTTAAGAACTCGTTTGCCTGCAGTTTTGGATTATTAATAATACTGATACCGATACTTGAGCTTATGAATAGATGATTACCTTCAATGTTATAAGAGTATTTGATTTCATTTAAAAGATCGTGTGAAAACTCCTTGGCATCTTCTAAACACTTTTCGTTTGTATCAAATCCTTTACTCAAAATACAGAATTCATCTCCACCTAAACGTGCTACAAAATGGTCATCTTTCTTTGCCAGTTTCGTCATACGTTGAGAAACTTCTATAAGTAACTGGTCCCCTACATCATGTCCTAATGTATCATTGATAGTTTTAAAGTGATCAAGATCAATCAATAGTAAATAAGTATATCTATCGCGATTTTCTTTAACAGAACTCTCCAACATCTCAATAAAATATCTTCTGTTACCTAAGCCTGTTAAATAATCATGATACGCTTGAAATCTACTTTTTGTGAGATACTCATGAGTATTTTTCGCTGCATACAGGAGTACTATACTCAATATTACTGTAAAAAAAGCTAGAATATAACTATATATTGAACCTACCATCAATAAATAGATCGTAATTGGCATCATCATGAGTGTTACCGTAGAAATTACTAGTTTCTTCTGAGATGCTAAAATTGTTGCAGCAACGACAGTACAACCAAGTTGTGTAGCGATAGCCATATAATGCATATCTATATTATCATGAATAACATAATAAACAAACATTATCGTCCAAAGATAAAAGTACACAAACATAAAGTAGCGTACTTTACTTAACCATTTCTCTTGTAAATCTATAGTATCACACTGTTTAAATCGTTCATATAGTTTATACCCGTACAATGACACAATAAGTAATACTACAAACCATAATATCTCCACCACCATATTGGTATAAATATATCCGGTGACAATATATCCCGGTGAAGTACCTACTAATAACGCAATTAGCACTAAAATTTGACGATGCATAAATTTATAAAAACTTATATTATCATTCATTAATATTTCCCAAAAATTATAACTTTCTCTTATTGTATCAAATTTTTATCAAATCTCTTTTATATTGAGGAATGTTTTTTGCATGTTAGCGTTTATGTTAAGTTTATACTCAAAACCACTTTTAGAAATAATAGATGTATTACAAAAGAAAATAGATTCAATTCATGAGCATGAGATTATTGATTTTCAAGTCTATAATCCCGATTTAGATGATAGGAAAAAGCTAATCCATACTTATAAAACATGGATAGATTTAGCACACATTTTCAAATGTAAGATGTTAACGCCTCAAGTTTTAGATGAAGAGTTCGTAATCATACGTTATAAAAAACTCTCACAAGACAGTTTTCATGATATAGATGCAGATAAAGAGGAAAAATACGGTTCTGAATCAATATTTGCTCAAATCAACAAAAATGAAGAAACCTCATTTGTCTATCATTATTCACAAGCACTTCAAAATGTCAACTTGCCTCGACGGATGAAGATTTTGAATTTGGGTGTTAACAACGGTGATGAATTCGAAGTTATAAAAGAACTTGCACAAAATTTTCAAGATCTTAATCTTTTAGGGATCGATTATTGTCACTCTGCTATTGAAGATGCAAAACAAAAATTTCAAGCACATACAAATGTAGACTTTCTGCAAGCAGATATAAAAGAGCTAAACTCACTAGAGCTTGGTAAGTTCGATCTCATCATTAGCATAGGTACTCTACAAAGCTCAAATCTGAACCTCAACGAAGTCTTTATGTCAATCGTACAAAATCAATTAAAGCCCGATGGAGCACTTATTTTAGCTTTTCCTAATTGTCGTTGGATAGATGGAGAGATGATTTACGGTGCCATGATGCGCAACTATAATTATTCAGAGATGTCAAATCTATATAAAGATGTAGTATTTTGCAAAAAATATCTGCAACAGAAAAAATTTCGTGTTACTATTACAGGCAAGGACTATATCTTTTTAACAGCTACATCTATCAGGAAGTAAATATGGCTAGCATTTTGTTTTTTTTGCTCTTACTCACTTTATTTATTTCGCTTCATGCTCTATTTTATTTGCGTGTTATACGTAAATTGCTTGCAAGTGCAAGAATAATAAAATTGTTTACTTCTTTTTTAGTTCTGAATTTTTCACTTAATCTTTCTTACTTTTTTGTTAGATACAGTGACTTGCTTCCTTATCAACTCTCATATCTAAGTTCTATTTCTATCGGTATCTCATTTGTTCTTTTATTATATTTGATACTCCATGAGGTACTCCATCTTTTTCATAAATCACTCAAAGGTGTTGAACAGTCTAAACGGAACTTTATTAAAAAAAGCGGTGACGGTGTCTTAATGGCACTTGCCACTTCATATGTCACTGCGGGAATATATGAGGGGGAAAAAGAGCCTGTTATCAATGTTGTCAAAACCAAGCTTTTTGACTTTTCGATCGTACAGATCAGTGATCTGCATATCGGTGGTCTTATAGATCAAGAATATGTACAAAAAAGTGTTGCAAAAATCAACTCGCTTCATCCAGATCTTGTAATGATTACAGGTGATCTGATCGATACCGAGATAAGCTATATTTCAAATGCAGTTTTAGAGTTGAATAACATCAATGCTAAATACGGGGTCTATATGGTTCTGGGGAATCATGAATATTTTCATAACCCTTTTGAGATCATCGAATTTATAAAGACAAAGACAAAAATAACGCTACTTTTAAATGATGCAATAATAATTGAAGATCTAAAGGTAAATGTTGTAGGGGTAAATGATCTTTTTGGTTATCGTACCGGTCTTTTAGAACCAGATTTTTATAAAGCATTCTCATCCGTCAATAGAGACTATCCTAGTATACTACTCTCCCATCAACCGAAATCTATAAAGTATTTAAGCGGTTTTAAACCGAATCTTGTCTTGAGTGGGCATACACATGGGGGACAATTATGGCCATTTAACCATTTTGTTATGCTGCAACAACCGTATCTCCAAGGTTTACATACACTTGATTACGGCGGCAAAATTTATGTGAACTCAGGTATAGGTTTTTGGGGACCACCAATGCGCCTTGGCTCGCAAGCTGAAATTGCATATATAATTTAGCTTTTTACACAATTGCGTCCACTGTTTTTTGCTCTATAAAGAGCTTCATCTGAATCTCTTAGTAATTGAGTCAAACTACTATGTTTTTGTAATTCTGAGACACCTATACTAACAGTAATTAAAATACTTTCCCCTTCACTGTTTTTATATTTTAAGTTTCTTATCTCTTTCAAAATTTTTTCAGCAAATGAAAGTGCACCTTCATGAGTAGTATTTTGTAAACATATTACAAACTCTTCACCACCAATGCGACCGAAGATATCACTCTCTCTTAACAGTGTATTTATTTTATGGGTAAAAAGTTTTAGTACTTCATCTCCTGTATGATGACCATAAGTATCATTTACCTCTTTAAAATAGTCTATATCAAGAGCCAATATTTGTAAAGGGGTATTATTACGTTTAGCTACTTTAAACATCTGTTCTGCCAATTCCATAAAATATCCACGATTAAAGATACCTGTTAAAGAATCTTTGTGTGCCAGATCTTTTAGTTTTGCATTTGCTTCAAATAACTTCTGTGTTCTTTCATGAACCTTTTGGTCAAGTTCAAAATTTACTTTTTTGATATGTAAAAACTGAATAATACCGACAATAATCATAATAACTAAAGCAAATATCCAAATAGCATACTCTTTCAAAACATCCATAAAGCTTATATTAACATGCTCATAAGGTGGTAACTGCAGTTTTTTAAGCACTTCATGCACTGATGAATAATCAAGAGGAACAGTCCAGCCGCTAATACCAGATTCTATAGCTTCTGGAGAATCTTCAGGCATTTTAAAAAGAGCACGCATAAGCTCTTTTGCTACACTCTCAGGTACATGCTTTAACTTTGCAAAGGGCCATTCAGGGTATAATTTTGTCGATACTATGTAAGGAAAATCCTTATAATCTCGGGGATGTAAGACTCTTATATTATCCAGATCTATCTGCTTTTCCATCGCCATATGTTCAAGAGTGTCACTTCGTACGCTTCCAATCTCCTCATTCCCTTCTAAAATGGCGTGAACTACTGCATCATGAGTATTGTAAAACTTCAACTTAATATCGTCAATATTTATACCTGAATCATGTAAAAGTTCATACGCCATTATCCATCCGCCAAACGAGTCTTTATTCACAGCGGCAAAACTTTTACCTTTAATCTCGTCAATACCCTTTATCGTAGAATCTTTTGTTGTAAAAAGAACACTTCCAAAATAATTATATGAGTTCCCGTGTGTACCTCTGTTTGTTAAAGTAGCAATTCTAGAGATACCGTATTTATTCTCCAACTGCACATAATTAACAGTATTGACAAGTAAAAAATCGATAAGTTTATTTTCTACATGTTCCTGCATTTCAGTAAAAGAGAATGGATGAATTGTGACATGGTAGTCTTCTAAATTACGGTTTAAATACGTAGCTAAAGGCTGCCATCTCTCTAAAGTTTTTTCATCCCCTCTTTTTGCCAAGACGCCTATACTTAAATGTTTTTTGTTATATCCCATAGGATCAATATATGGTGCAAAATCAAAATTCTCTTTGAAAAGACCTGTTACTCTGTACCAATTGATTATTTTATCAATCTGCTTCATGCTGATATTTCCGATATTACCGTTTTTATCGAGTGCGAGCTCTTTTAAAACATTGCCTTCGTATATAAGACTTTTTAGAGGTTTATGTTGTGAATTATATTTATCGTGTATTATTTTTGCTGTTTCTTCAATGTGTTCAAAAGCCCATTTCCAACCTTTTATGGAAGCTCTATAAAAAGCTTCGACACGTTGCGGATGTGTTGTTAACTCCTCCTCAGATGTAAAAAGTATATCTTCATAAAAATCAAAGCCGTAATCTCTTGGATTGAATATTGTATATGGTATATCTGCACGTTCTAAGAAAAAAGGTTCATTAGAAAGATAGCAGGCCATTGCATCGGTTTTTCCAGCTATAAGATCTTTGAGCTTAAACGTATGCTGCTGGAAGTTAATATTTTTATACAGTAAACCCTTGGAAAGCAGCATCGCTTTAATTGTAGCACCGATAGCGACATCATTTGTTATCATTATTTTTTTATTATTAAGGTCTTGAATATTTTTTATTTTAGGATTTGTACTAATAAGTACCGAAGGTGAGCGTTGAAAGATAGCACCTAAGAGTATAATAGGACTACCCTCTGCCCGCTTAATCAATAAAGAGGAACGACCTATCCCGTATTCTGATTTTTTTGTAACAACCTCTTTGAGAACATTCGTATGAGGTGTCATCTCTTTTATCGTTACATCCAGTCCGGCTGCATCGTAATATCCGCGCTCTTTAGCGATATAGTAACCTGCAAATTGAAACTGATGCAGCCATTCTAACTGTAAAGATATTTTTTCTTTTGCTCCAAAAAGGGAGCTTGAAACCAATAATATTATTACAATTTTTAATACTATTCCCATGTATCAATAGTAGCATAATTATTCTAAAAATTGTAAAACTCAGGTAAATTAATATAAATAGGCGTATAATCTACAAAGAAGTCATTCAAAAAAGGATATATTATGGCAGTAGTTCGATCTTATGGTGCGACTAAAGAGGTTACCGGTTCTTGTCATGTACTTGAAGTAGGTGATGTTAAAATCATGATAGACTGCGGTATGTTTCAAGGAGAAGAGGAGGAAAAAAATAAAGATCCTTTTTATTTTGAACCTTCAACTATAGACTATATCTTAATTACCCATGCCCACCTTGATCATATTGGGCGTATTCCGAAGCTTGTCAAAGAGGGATTTACCGGAAAAATCTATGCAACTTCTGCCACAATGGAGTTAGCCGAAATCATCTTAATGGATAGTGCGAAAATCATGAGTGAAGATTTTCAAACACGTTATAGAAAAGCCCAGCGTAGAGGTCAAAGTAAAAGGATTGAAAAGCCCTTATATGACATTATTAATGTTCAAGAGACATTTGAGATGGTTGAATGGGTAAATCCCGAGTACAATCAATACTATGATCTGTGTGAAGGGATCAGTTTTGTTTATCGCAATGCAGGACATATTTTGGGTTCTGCCTTTATTGAGATCTCTTACATGGAAAATAACGATTCGCACACTATCGTTTTCTCAGGAGATATAGGTAACGACAATGACCTAGTTTTACCCCATTTGGCAAAATGTAAAAAAGCAGATACCCTTTATGTAGAAACAACATACGGAGAGAGAAACCATCAACCCATAGATGCAACCATAAAAGAGTTTAAAGAGACCCTTTTAGCAACTTTAGACAAGGGTGGGAATGTTTTGATTCCATCTTTTGCCTTAGAACGTACACAGGAACTCTTGTGTCTTTTAAGAGATATGTATGAAAAGGGTGAACTCTCGAAATGTAAAGTGTTTTTAGACTCACCGATGGCTACACGCGCAACTCAGGTATATAAACAATACGCCAGAGAATTAACGCATAAGTGTCAGGACAATATCAAAGAAAACGGGAGCGTCTTTAACTTTGAACTCCTATCATATACCGAAACCCCTGAAGCATCGAAAAGTATTAACGATGTAAAAAGCCGTGCAATTATAATCGCCGGTGCAGGTATGTGCAACGGAGGAAGAATCGTACACCACTTTAAACACAGAATCTGGGATAAGAATAATGCAGTCATTTTTGTAGGTTTTCAAGCAGAAAACACTCTTGGACGTGAGATAGTTGACGGAGCACAATGGATCAATGTTTTAGGGGAAGATATTATTGTTCAAGCTTCAATACATACAATTAACGGTTTCTCTGCACATGCGGACAGAGACGGTATTTTAGAATGGATATCAGAGATAAAAGATTTGAAAAAAGTAATTTTAGTGCATGGAGAACTTTCAAGTCAAAACGCTTTTAAAGAGACTCTCAAAGAAAAATTAGAACTAGACTCTCACATCGTTTCTTTTAAAGAAAAGGTTTTACTTGATTGATTAAGAAGCAAATCCTGATTTAAAACTATCTTTTTGAACTACGATCTCTTTTTGCTTCTCTTTACGGCGTGTATCTTTTTCAACAAAGATTTTCTTGCGAGTAACAGGATCCATTTCCGTGTAGTACATCACAGCTGAGTATGTTCCAGGTGTCGGAGTAAATACCTGGGCTTGTTCAGGATTCATCTGCAGTTCATCTCTTGTAAAGCGTTTTAGCTCATGCATATCTTTGTCGGTACATCCCGGATGTGCTGCAATTAGATAATATGTTAAGAACTGCTTTTTACCCTCTTCACGATTTAGCTTGTCATACATCTTTTTAAAATCTATCAGCTCTTGTTTACCCGGTTTTCCCATTAACTCCAGTACATGTTGCTGCGTATGTTCCGGAGCTACTTTCATCTGTCCTGAGATATGGTGCTTTACCATCTCCTTTAGGTAGCTGTAACCGTGTTTTTTATCTGCAGTGATCAGGTCATATCTTACACCTGAAGCCACAAATGCTTTTCTAACACCTTCTACTTCTCTTACTTGACGAAGAAGATTGATATTTCTACTGTGGTCCACTTTCATTGAGCTACACAGATGATTAGCGTCTACACATCTTTGATGCGCACAAGTTCCAAGCTTTAGCTTCTTGTTACATTCATAACCGTACATATTTGCCGTAGGACCTCCGACATCAGAAATGATCCCTTTATAGTCTTTGTATTTGTTAAAGTCTTTTGCTTCAGCCAATATGCTCTCTTCCGAACGTGTCCTAATCGTACGACCTTGATGCACTCCAATAGCACAGAAATTACATTCACCCCAACATCCATGGTGAGTCATGATCGAGAACTTGATCGTCTCCAAACATTTTACTTTTCCATCTTTTTTGTGATATGGATGAAGTTCTCTTGTAAATGGAAGCTTGGCATTTGCATCCATCTCCTCTTCGTTAAGGTAATCACACGGAGGATTTTGGATCAGGTATCTGCCGTCTACCTCTTCACACAGCCCATTTGCAGAGATTGGATCATTGTTGTCATAGAAATGATCGAACATATCTATATACTTCTCTTTATCATCCAAACACTCTTGATGTGAAGGGAGTTGAATAAATTCGTGCTTCGGCTCTTTCGAGATATAACAAAGTCCGCGAATATCTCTATAATCACGTCCTTCATCGATCGCACGCGTCAGTTGTTCAATTGCAATTTCACCCATTCCATAAACTAATACATCCGCTTTCGAGTCAAATAAAACAGGCTTTTTGAGTTTATTTTGCCAATAATCATAATGAGTGATACGGCGCAGTGACGCTTCGATCCCGCCAAGTACTACAGGTACTGTGTTTTTAAAATGGCGTCTAATTAAGTTTGTATAAACAAGGACGGCACGATCGGGACGTTTATTGTTTACACCGCCTGGAGTATAGTCATCTGAATTACGGAATTTTTTTGTTGCAGTATAGTTTGATACCATAGAGTCAACACTTCCACCGCTTACACCCCAATAAAGTCTAGGTTCACCAAGACGCTTAATATCAACATCGCTATTGATATCAGGCTGACCTATAATTCCTACACGATACCCCATACGCTCTAACATTCTTCCAACCATAGCTACACCGATAAACGGAGAATCTATATATGCATCTCCGCTTACAAGAATTACATCACACTGGTCCCAGCCGCGAGCTTCCATTTCTGCTCTTGTTGTCGGTAAAAAATCTTTTTCTTTAAATGTTACGGTATCTTTATTTGAAGTATGTTTTTTATTGCGTCTGCTCAACTTTATGCCCTAGGGTATTATTTTTTTGTATGATACATTGTCAATGCTTTAATTATTGCATTATTCTTTCGTTAGTTTTAGGAAGTCAGCTTTTCTCTTTTTAAACTATAAAAATCACACCTCTATTTCAATTGTCTGATTATTTTGAATACTTTTATTTATCGCATCTCTAATCTTCTCAAAAAGTATTTCCAGGTCATCCGTTTCACTCAACGCTGTTACACCAAAGTAGTATTTTATCTCCCCGTCAAGTATTTCTGCGAACTGCTCTGCAATCTTTTGTGCTAATCTGTGTGCCCCTCCCAAAGAGGTATTACTTGCCAGAACTATAAAATACCCCTCTTCTATTTTTCCAAAATAATCATTCTGACGAATACCTTTTTGGATAACTTCACCTGCCATCTGCAAAAAATGTTTCTGTTTTTCCTCGGAGAGTGTTGCAAAATCGATCTTTAATCCTATGACGGAAAGCTCCACTTTATAACGTTGTACCCTCGCTATCTCACGTATAAGAACCTCCTCAATAAAAACCCGATTATAAGCTTGAGAAACAGGATCTTTTTCAAGCACTTCAACTATATCTTTAGAAAGGACAGATAGCTTTTGATCCTTTGTCCCATCCAGCGAAGAATCGTTTTCATATAGTTTTGAATACCTCTTAATATGGAACATTAAAGTAAAAGTATAAAGGAATGTACTGATAAGTACATTTCCCAAAACAATAGCAGTAAAAAGTTCATAATAGAGAAACTCTTTTGGCAAAGAGTGCACCATGATTATGGCCAAAGCACCTTTCATCCCTGATAGTGTAAGTGCATATGTCCAATAAAATGGTAATTTAGAACCAATAACCAACGCACTTATACTCCCAAAACGGATCACAGTTGTCACAATAAATACAACTGCAATCTCGTAGATATATTTGTATAACAACGACAGGTCTATTATATTCGCTATTACAACAAAGACAACTGCATTGGCAAATATTCCAAGAAACATCGCCTCTTTTTTGTACTCACGAAACTCATGCTTCGTGACAGCAGGTATATGCTTAAGAAGGTCAATAAAAGCATCATAAGTGTTTACTTTATTTGAAAGTTCAAAAGTTTTAGGATGTAGCCTGTTTTCACGCTGAACTAATATTTTAAAGGTGATTACTGAAACAACAATCGATAAAATTCCTGCAATATGAAAATGTTCAGCAAATAAAAAAGAACTTATTACAATAAGATAGATAACTAAAAACTGGTCAAAAGGATTACGCAACATTTTTAGAGCTAAAAAACCAAAAAATGCGCTTGCCACACCTATAAAGCTTGAAAGAACTAAAACTTTTAAGACAGTAAAATTAACAGAAAGAACATCAACGACGCCGCCTTGCAAAAGGGGTAATGCTATGAAATAATAAATGATTAAAGCTGTCACATCATTAAACAAAGATTCCGATTCAGCATAGATCTTTAAACGCTGCGGCAAAGTAAATCTGGACATGATCGCACTTACCGTTATTGCATCTGTAGCCATCAACATTGTAAAAAGCGCCAGAAGCATCCCTATGGTAAATCCATATTCAGGTAACAAATACGGTGTTACAAATACCGCTATAGCTATAGACAACACAACTGCCACTACTGCAAGATAAAATATCTCTTTTGCATAATTTTTCAACTCTTTAATCGATATGTTCAAAATATCTGGAAGTAAAATAACGGGAAGCATCAGATAAAGAACCTCATTAAATTCTTGCTTGCTAATAGAAAATAGATGAGGAAAATATATGGAAAGGACAAAAGCATAAAGGATGGTTGCTAAAGTAGCAGGAACTTTAGTCAGCTCTTCAGTCAAACGTGAAAGCAAAATTATTAACAATAAAATTGTGATCAGTAAAAGCATCATTACCTCACTTCCGAAGTTATACTACTCATAATACAAAAAATCTCATAAAACCTCTTTAAATGTTACGGTATCTCTGTTTAATTGTTGTTTTAAGTAGCTCTACTCTCGTTCTAGTCTTTGTAATATTATTTTTCTGTATAATACCTAAAAACCATATAAGAAGATTAGATATGTTATATCCTTATGAAAATATAGAAAACTTTACACTAAGAGCCTTACTTGATCGTTCTATATCTCTATATAGTTCAAACCGTTCGTTTTCAAGTGTAGGGAAACAAGCTATGAGTTATCGTGAATTGGACGATAAAATCAAAGCAATGGTAAAACTTCTAACTGAAAAAGGGATCACTAAAGGTGATAAAGTTGCCATTCTTAGTGAAAATATGCCGAATTGGCCGGTAGCATATTTAGCTATAACCTACTTTGGAGCTGTTGCAGTACCTATACTACCAGACTTTCATACAGCGGACGTACATCATATTCTACACCACTCAGAAGCAAAAGCGGCATTCGTTTCAACTAAACATCTCCAAACAATTGATGAACTTGGAGATTCTGAACTAAAGTTTATAATCCAGATCGATGAGCTTGAGGTTCTTGAACAATACACAAACAGTTCATACATGGAACGTATTAAAGAGAAACTTTCCCATAATAAAGAACTACAAAAACCGAATGAAGATGATCTCGCTGCAATTTTATATACTTCTGGAACGACAGGGCACTCTAAGGGTGTTATGCTGACACATAAGAACCTTGTCACAAATGCACTAAGTGCCTATAAAAACATCACTATTGTTCCTGAAGATGTATTTTTATCAATTTTACCTCTTGCACATACATTTGAATGTACAGTAGGGATGCTTATTCCTCTGCTACACGGTGCTAGTGTTGTTTATATAGATAAAACACCTACGCCAAGTGTTCTTTTAAAAGCTTTTGAAATTGTACGCCCTACAATGATGCTCTCAGTTCCACTCATTATTGAAAAAATATATAAAAACAAAGTTATGGCAAAACTCAATAGTTCTTTTATTACAAAACAACTCTACAAACTTCCTTTTGTACATAAACAGCTTAATAAAATCGCAGGGAAAAAACTCTTAGAAACTTTTGGTGGAAGACTTAGATTTTTTGGTATCGGTGGTGCACCGCTTGCAAGGTATGTAGAGGAATTCTTACATGATGCACATTTTCCTTATGTTATAGGCTACGGACTCACCGAAACATCACCTTTAATAGCAGGAACTCGTCTAGGAATGGAACGAAAACTAGGTTCAACTGGTCTTGCAATGGTGGGTGTGGAGATAAAGATTAAAGATCCAAACCTGCAAACCGGTGAAGGAGAAATTGTAGTGAAATCGCCGAGTGTAATGCTTGGATACTACAAAGATGAAGCAAAGACAAAAGAGGTTTTTGATGAAGACGGCTACTTCCTTACAGGAGATCTAGGCTATATAGATAAAGATGGTTATCTTTTTATTAGCGGACGCAGTAAAAACCTCATACTCGGTCCTAGTGGTGAAAATATTTTTCCAGAACAGATTGAGTCTGTCATTAATAGACATGAAGCAGTTTTAGACTCTCTTGTAATGCAAAAAGATGGCAAATTAATAGCAAGAATTCATCTTGATTATGAAATAATAGATAAAATGTTTGATGGACATCACAGATCTGATGATGAAGTAAAACAAAAAATTACTGAGTATCTAGAAGAGATAAGAGTTGAAATGAATGCTCATCTAGCATCATATTCAAAGATAATAAAGTTTATTGAACAAATTGAGCCGTTTGTAAAAACGCCTACGAAGAAAATCAAACGCTATCTCTATACAGAGTAGCGTTTAAAATAATTATTTAAATTGTGGTTGAACGAAAGGAACAACTTGTTTTTTACGGCTTAAAACACCCTCTAACCAAGCTTTGTTGTTTTCAAGTTTTACATCAAATGCAGCTTCAATCTTACTAGCATCATCAGATACAACGAAAAGTTTTGAACCCTCTTTGATAATATCAGTTAAAAGAATTAAAACAGTGTGTAGCCCACCCTCTTCTTTCATCTTTTGCATATCTTCCATAATCTCCTCTTCACGAGGCTCTAAAACAGAAATATCTACCATCTCTAATTGACCGATACCTACTTTTGTACCGTTCATGTCGAACTCTTTATAGTCACGTGTATTTAAGTTACGAGCAGATGCACCATCGACTGCAGATTTAGCAATGAACATATCCATAGCCATTTTTTTGTAATCTTCAACACCACAGATTTCACTTAACTCTTTTACCGCTTTTGTGTCTACTTTTGTACAAGTCGGTGAACGGAATATTACAGTATCGCTTAAAATCGCAAGCATCATCATACCAGCGATATCTTTTGGAACTTCAACACCGTAAGATTTGTACATTTCATAAATTACAGTGTTTGAACAACCGATTGGTCTGATCCAAGCTTCTAACGGAGCATCAGTAATAAGATCACCTAATTTATGGTGGTCAGCAATACCAACGATAGTAGCCTCATCGATATCGTCTTGGAAATGTGGCTTATCTGTTGAATCGATAATAAATACTTTTTCACCAGCTACAGAAGTTTTTAGTTCCGGAACTCTGTCTGCATAACCAAATGTGTCTAAGATAAACTGTGTTTCAGCAGAAATATCACCTTGACGAGCTGGGATATATTCTTCATCTTCTACTTGATTTTTTAAGTATGATAGCGATATTGCACCTACAATAGAATCACTATCTGGATTTTTGTGTCCAAATGCATATACTGACATAGTTCTAGCCTTTTAATTTTTTTCGAATTATACAATATTCTTTAACAATTCCGGAAAATTTAAGACTTTTAGAGAGATTTTAAAAAGTTCACGTTTGGAAATTGGTTTTTTAAGGTGTCCAACCACTCTTGCACCTTGTTCACTGATATGTGCCTCTTTCACATTATGATTTGTCAATGTAACAACAGGAGCATCGCTGATTTTTGAGATCACTTTTGAAAGCGCATTATCATCACTAGTCAATACATCAATATCAATAAGAAGCATATCATATTGAACTCTTTTAAGATCATCGATGGCATCTCTTGGAATATCAAAATGTGTAACACGTATATGACTCTCTAAAAATGATTCTATGATCGTATCCACAGCTTCAGAATCTTTGTCAATCACCATAATAGATGCACCTTCAGGACGAATTTGAGCAAAGTTGATATCTACATCAGAAAGTTCATTATCAGCGCTCGGTAAGACAATCTCTACATCTGCAAGTGATAGAATAAAAGTAGCTCCTTTACCGTATTCGCTATAGAATGTAAGATCACCATTCATCAATTTTGCTATTTTTTTATTGAGTGCAAGTCCTAAACCATCTGATTCAAACATTTCAAATAATTTAGGCTGCTCCTCTTTTTTTATCCCAATCCCGCTATCTTCTACAATAACTTGGAGGTTGATAGTATTATGAGCTATATTACTTCCATTAGCCTTTACAAAAATATTTACATTTCCCTTTGTTGTTGCTCTGATACTGTTACTAATAAGGTTGTCAACAATCAGTTTTACCTTATTAGCATCAAAGATTAAAGATTCAGGCAGGCTTTTATCTATATCAATAGTTAACTCCAAACCTTTTTTTGCAGCACTGTTTTTATATTCATCTACAATAGTGTTAAACAGAAACTGAAGTTCAACGGCACTCTCTTGAATATTGTAACTTCCTGCATCTATTCTTGA
>JBFEUD010000012.1:0-18188 GCA_041547625.1 Sulfurimonas sp. | reverse complement strand
TTTTGATGATATCTTAGCGTGTGATGTTATTACAATCCATACACCGAAAAATAAAGAGACTATCGGTATTATCGGTGAAGAAGAGATCGCAAAAATGAAAGACGGTGTAGTTTTAGTAAACTGTGCTCGTGGTGATCTTTATAATGAAGATGCATTATATAACGGTTTAAAATCTGGAAAAATTCGTTTTGCTGGTATTGATGTATTTGGTAAAGAGCCTGCAACTGATAACAAATTATTAGACTTAGATAATATCGTAGTTTCACCTCACCTTGGTGCAAATACATACGAGTCTCAATACAATATCGGTACTCAAGCTGCTGAAAATGCTATTGCAGCTGCAAAAGGTATGGCATATCCACATGCATTAAACTTACCGATCGATGAGTCAAAAATTCCTCCATTTGTAAAACCGTTCTTAGAAATGGGGCAAAAAATAGGTTTCTTAGCATCTCAAATAAGCAAAGCACAAATCATCTCTATTAAAGTTACAGGACATGGTGAAATTGGAAATTATGTAGATTCACTTTCAACTTTCGTAACTGTTGGTGCAATGAGCCAAAGCTCTGACAAAATCAACTATGTAAACGCTGATTTTATTGCAAAAGAAAAAGGTATTAAAATAGAATCTGATAACTTAGGTGATTCTAATGTTTATAAAAATCTAATTACTGCAAAACTTACAACATCTGAAGGTACTACTACTATAAGTGCTACAATTTTTGATGACGGTGTTCAAAGAATGGTTGCTTTAGATGGTTTTGAAATTGAAGTACCTTTAAAAGGCAATATGATTATGTTTAAAAACTCTGACGTTCCTGGTGTAATTGGTAGCGTTGGTATGACTTTAGCAAGCCATAATGTAAATATTGCTGACTTCTCTTTAGCACGTAATTCTAATAAAGAAGCTTTAGCTGTTATTTTAGTTGATGAAGCTGTAAATGACACAACATTAAAAGAATTATCTGCACTTGATGCTTGTCTAAACGTAAGTTACGCTAGTATCTAAGCACTTTTAACTTTTCTTTTCTATATGAGGCTTTTAGCCTCATCCTCTTTTTATAATATTTTAAATCTTAATCATTGAAATCTATTGTTTGTAAGTAAGAATCTTCTTGAGGTTTATAATAGAACAGGTATGAACATTTTGTTCATACCTTGATTAGATAGCTTTTGTATTGTCCATAAGTACAGGAACAAATATAATTGATACGATAACCGCTACTACAGTTCCTGAGATAAGTGCAACACCAAGACCTCCAAAGACAGGATCGCTTGCAAGTAGTGAAGAACCTAAGATAATTGCAATTGCAGTTAATAAAATTGGCTTGAGTCTTGTAGCACTTGCAATTGCAATAGCGCGTTTTTTCTCTATACCGTTATTTTTAATAAGCTCTTTTGTAAAATCAACGAGCAGTAAAGAGTTTCTTGAACTAATACCGATAAGAGCAATGAAACCTATTAAACTCGTAGCTGTTAAGAAGAATACATCCTCAGTGAAGATATTAGCTACCCAGTGCCCTAAAATAACACCTATGATGGATAAGAAGCTACCACCTAAGATAATACCGCTGATAGCATACGACTTGTAGTAGATAACCATTAGTAAAAAGATAAGTATAAGTGCAGCGATAAAAGCAGCTCCCAAGTCTCTAAATGTATCAAGAGTTACTTTCATTTCGCCATCCCAGCGAAGCAGGTACTCTTCACCAGTCTTCGTATCTACTAGTGTCAAATCAAACATATATGTAGAGATACCAGGCTCCTTTTTTACTTCGTATCCATTTTCTGAAAAGTATTGGATCATTTTGTCTCTGGCATCTAAAAGAGGATATACTTGACTTTGATTATCTGTTTCAGCTGTAACATTGATCATTGTTTTTAAATCTTTATGATAAATAGTTCTCTCTGATTTCATTTCTTTAATGTGTACAACTTCTGTTAAAGGAATCATCATCCCTTTTTGATTCATGAGATAGAGTGAACTTAACTTTGTTCTTAATGATGCTAGAGAGTTTTCATTTATATTTTTCGTTTCATCGCTGAGTGATACAAAAATACCAACTTGCTCATTGAGCTCGATTGTATTTTTTACAGCAACAACCATCCCTTTAAAAGCAAGGTATAGTATTTGATTTACTTGCTCTACAGTTAAACCGCTTCTGGCAATTTTTTCAGATATAGGCATGAGTTGATATTTGTCATAAGGTGTTTCACTCATTACATCTACATCTACAATCTTATCTGTCTGTTTTAAAATTTTTGATACTTCGTGTGCAACACCTGATACTTTTGTATTGGAATCTCCATACACTTCTACAACTATAGAAGCCATTGTCGGTGGACCTGCAGGCATCTCAATCATTTGGATTACTGTACCGTCTATTTTCGATTCACAATTGTTTTTAATTACAGGTCTAAGACGTTGTACCATTAAAAAAGATTTTTCATCACGATGATGTTTATTTGTAAGATTTACTACAATTTCCGCAAATCTTTCACCTTGTTTCATACCGCTGCCTTTTACAAGTCCGGCATAATCAAGAGGAGCACCTTCTCCGATAAAGCTTTCAATATCAATAACCTCTTTTTCAGGTTTTAAAATATCTTCAACACATTGGACAACCTCTTTCGTTTGAGAGATTGAACTTCCATCAGGTGTTTTTACATAGATACTGAATGTATTTGAACTTTTTCCTGGTAACATTCTGGCAAGTACAACTTCTGTTGGAAGCATTAAAATTGTTCCAAAAAGAGACAGAAAAATAAGGGCTGTCACTAAAAGCTTTTTTGAGCGATGCTGCAAAATATCATAAATAAAATTCTCAAACTTTTTTCCTGACATTATAGGCTCCCTTTATTGTTTTCTTTTGGATTGTGTGCACCATCATCTTTGATTTTTAAGAGTTTTTTACTTAAATAAGGTGTAAAAATATATGCTACTATTAAAGAAGCTATAAGAGCTACAGGTACATTGAGTGGAATTGGTTTCATAAATGCACCCATCATTCCCCCTACAAATGCCATAGGTACCATCGTTAAGATAATAGCAAGTGTAGCAACATTAGTTGGTGCTCCAATCTCGTCAGTCGCTTTTACGACTAAAGAGTCTATATCTGTATGTTCACTTTCATGTGAATGTAGATGTCTATGAATATTCTCAATTACAATGATTGCTGCATCGACAAGCAAACCTAGAGAGAGTAAAAATGCAAATAACGTCATTCTGTTAATTGTTTGTCCACTTAAATATGCGACAAAAAGAGTTGCTGCTAAGATCGCAGGGACTGTAAACATTACAATCATACTCTCTTTATAGCCAAGGAAAAATACGAGCATTACTGTAATAATAACGATAGTAATAATAAGGTGTTCAACAAGCTCATTAACTGCCTCATTCGCACGCTCTCCATAATCTCTAGTGATTTTGTATCCAATCCCTTTATCTTGCAATTCTTGGTTATATTTTTCAAGAAGTGCTTTGACATCATCTGCTACAAATACCGCATTAGAACCGGCTAATTTTGAGATTGTTAATGTTATTTGTGAATATGAGTGTTTCTCTTTTGTATCGTTGAGTGTTATTGTTGCTGATAACTTATTATTTTCATCGATCCCATCTTGTACTGTTGCAATATCTTTGAGATAGATTGGAGAACCCATGTATTGAGCAACCATTATGTTTTGTACATCTTCAACGCTCTCAATAACATTTTGTACACCAAACACAACAAGTTTTTTATCTTTTGTATTTGTATTTACATTTGGAGCTTTGATAGATATTGCTTTGATAGCTTGTGCAATTTGCCCTAAAGATAGGTGATATCCTTTAAGTTTATTAAGGTCAACATCTACATTGAATTGTTGTTTATGCTCACCTTTGAGATCTGTTTTTGAAACATTGTCTATTTGTGCAATTTTGATTTTAAGATCTTGAATCATTTTTAAAAAATCAGAATATACCAAAGTGTCATTTGTTTGATAAAAAGCAATGTTGACAATAGGGATATCAATATCTATATCAAAAGGTTTTACTAAGGGTTGCATCACCTCTTTTGGCATAAGGTCCATATTTTGCATAACCTTATCGTAAAGTTTAAGGTTTGATGCTTCCCTGTTTTGTCCTATATAGTACATTACATTGATAACAGCGGCATTTTCCATACTCATTGAGTATATATGTTCAACACCGCTAATCTCACGAATTTTTTGCTCTAAGGGTTGCACAACAATTTTTTCAACTTCTTTTGGAGAAAGCCCTGGTGCCGCAACAACAATACTACCGCCACTTAGTGCTATTTGCGGATCCTCTTCACGAGGCATAACCTCTAAAGAGATATATCCAATCGCCAGTAAAAATACCGCTAAAATAGCCGTAAGAGGATTATATAAAAATGATTTTGCAAGTTTTCCTGCATAATCTGTAACTTTTATATTGCTAATATCATGTTCTTGCATAACTATTTTACCTCAATGTCTACAGTCGCATACATACCAGGATAGATATTTTTATGTCTCTTATTGAGAGAAATTTTGATTCTAAAAGTATGGGTCATTGGATTTGAACTTGGAATAATTGCTGCAATTTTTCCATTCGTACTAATATTTAAAGATGGGATGTTTACAGCCACTTTTTTTCCGATAAAGATATTTTTCATATCTTGTTCAGCAACTTCGATCTCTATTTTTAAGTTACTTAAATCAGATAATACGATTGCAGGCATACCTGGAATTGCCATTTCACCTACTTTGATGTTTTTAGAGATGATCACACCTGAATTTGGTGCTTTGATAATAAGGTATTGATATTGGTTTTCCACTTCCTGAAGTCTTGCTTTTGCAATGTTGATCATATCTTTTAGGTTTTTCTCTGCAAGTTCAAGTTCTTCAACTTTGTACTTTGCTACCATATCTTTTTCAAAAAGTCTTTTATGACGTTCAAGATTCATAACAACATTTGAATATTGGTTTTCATACATTTGTAGTGCAGATTCTGCTTGACGTTTTGCCGAATCAATTTCACGAGAATCGATAGTGTAGAGTATTTGCCCCCGTGTAACTCTATCACCTTCACTGACATTAACATTTGTAACAAATCCCATAAAACGACTTGTTATCATTTTTTGGTTGTCTGATATCACAGTACCAGACAGTGTTAATGTTTCAGCAACAAGAGATGTTGCCAGTGCTATTAAAGCGAGTATTTTTTTCATTTATTTTTCTCCATTCGCTAGTTTTTCAAGTTCAAATATTTTTTCATTTCTTTTATTTTTTGCAACTAAAAGTTGTAAAATCTTTTCAATTTGAGATGATTGTTTTATAATTACATCATTCATAGAAACAAGCTTCTCTTTATATCTTGCTTCATAGTTTTTGTAAATCGCATCTGCTAAGTCCAACTCTTTTGTCAAAGATGTGATCTCTTGATTAAGACTTTTTATTTCAGTTTGTATTTTAGCCAGTTTTAATGCAATTCCTTGCTTTGCAAGTTCAACTTGTGAGTGCATTTTTAACTCTTCAACTTTTGCTTTTTCAAGGTTTGCACTGTCTATACCGCCGTTAAAGATATTCCAAGAGAGTCTTGCACCTACTGTATACGCTTTATGGTCGTTTGCATCACCTAAGAAAGTGTCATCGGCAGTAGCCACTTCTGCAAAAGCACCTACTGTTGGATAGTATGATGCTTCACTGGCATCTAGCATACTCTTTTTGAGCTCTAGAGCAGTGGTTGCTTGTTTTATATCTAAGTTTCTTTCCAATACTGTCTCTTTACTGATATACGGTTCAGCAATCTCATTGGCAGGCAGTTCGATTTTTTCAACTTTTTCGTTCAGTAAAAAACTGATGTAATGGTAAAGTAACTCTTCATTTGCTTTCATCTGTACAAGAAGTCTTTCAACATTCCCTTTTTTCGCTTTTACTTCAAGTAAATCCACTTTTTTTGCATATCCTACTTCGATCATAGTCTCTGTAGTATTTTCTAAGGCATTTATGTTTGATAAAATAGTTTCCATATTATGGATTGATGATTCAAGAAGAGCCATATCGTAATAACTCTTTTTCAGTTGGAATACCTTTTCATTTAAGACTTTGTCTTTATCAAGAGTTTTAATGTTTTTTACCTCTTGCATCACTTTTGTATAGCTTGAAATTGCAAACCCAGTAAATAGCGGTACTTCATAACGAAGTTTTGATTGAAAAAAGTTTTGATCTTTTGGATAGTTTAGATCGTGCGGTTGTACCGTTAATATATTAGGATTATTTTGATCGAAATCACTAAAACCAAAATCACCAAAAGTTGCTTCACGGGATGTTAGTTTAAATCCAAAAACATTTCCCGCATCGTTTGAGCGGGCAATATCTTGTGTCAAATCTAATTTGCCCCAGTGTAAACCGGTAGTTTTATCAATGTCTTCAGCAGCACTTTTTACCTCTAATGTTGCAGTTTTTATCTCTAAATTGTTGTTTTTTAATATTTCTAATGCTTGATTTAATGTCAAAGAGCCATTAGACGCAGATAAAAACAATGGTAAAAATAGTGTACTCACTACTTTTTTCATTTGAGTATCCTTGTTTGTAATAGTTGTATTTTAATTGTTAATTATAACATATATTTTTGAATATTATAGTGTATGCTTATTAAAAGAGCTCTAATTTAAAAATTAAATTTAGAACTTCAAATATAAGAAAAAAATATAGTTAAAGTTTAAGGAAATGTGATTAAAATTTGATAATTCTTTTACTTGAAGGGAAACTGTTATGTCTGTTTGTCCATTAAATTTTGAAAAAGTTGATTCCAATGTTACGAGATTTTCTGCATTGTTTGTCGCTGCTTTAGTTGGACTGTATCTTTATACTAATAATGTATTTATACTGTATTTTTTGATTTTTGACTTTGTTATGAAACTATTTTTAAATCGTGGTATTTCACCTATAAGTATGTTGGCTGAATTTTTTAAAGGTCTATTTCATATTCAAGAGAAACTGGTAGATGGTGGAGCAAAGCGTTTAGCTGGTTTTTTTGGTCTGTTTTTTGTTTTCTTATTGCTAGTTATACACTATGTTGATCTTTGGAATTTTTCTCTGGGCATAGCGGCTGTTTTTTTAGCATGTTCGTTACTAGATGTATTTTTCGGTTTTTGTATAGCGTGTCATATATACTTCATTATTAAAAAAATCTATCCTAATTTTATGAATAATCTTTAATTGTTTATCTATCTAGTTGTACAATAGTGTTAAGTAATTAATACTAAAGGATAAACAATGGATGCTGTTATTAAAGATCTAATTTCCAGAAAAGATGAAATTCAAGCAGAAGTGGAAACTATATTCAAAGCAAACATGAAATTTACAGACTGGAATGTTCCTGAAGCTGATGATAAAGAGGCTGCAAAGGTAATTCTTGATATGATTCAAGAAAAATTAGATAAAATAAAAGCTGATGTTGAAGCTGGAAAATACGACAACTACTAAGGATAAATAGATGAACGAAAAAATTAGAGAAAATTTAGAAACAATTAAAGAGAAAGTTTCGAATACGGACCTTCTTGATGAAAGTCAAAAAACTGACAGTGTTAAAAGAATTGAAGAATGGGTTTTAGAAGATAGAGCTTTTGGAACTTTAAAAAATGAACTGATTGAAATGAGCGTGTTTTTTGAAAAACTGTTTGCAGAACTAGGTATCGAATAAGGATAAAATATAGATATGCAAATGGTTGTTGATTCCCTTCGTACAAAGGGAAAAATTTTTAAAAAAATGCAAGAAGTTAACCCTAAAGAGTTAGGGATTAGAAATAAGATTAAAATTTATGCAGCGACAGACATGAATGGTTATTTTTGGGCTATTTTTGCAGTGAGTCAAAAAAGCAGACTACTTATGAAAGATGTACATAAGTTTGAAGAGATTTATTCAAAACTTACATTGTTTTGTGAACATAATTTTAAACAAAAGATTCTCTTCATTGATGCCCCTTTATGTTCTAAAGCACAAAAAGCTTTCAAAGAAGTAGGCTGGAAAATCCAGTAATGCTTCTTTGTGACATCGGTAACACATCTTACCATTTTAATAACTCTCTGCAGGATTTCAAATACTCCGTTAAAGAGTTTGATCCTGCATCTATAACAGAACAAGTATATTTCATCTCCGTAAATGTCCAAAGCAAACAAGAACTGCAAACACTTGATAACTGGATCGATTTAGAACAGTTTATCGATCGCTCAAAATATTATGAAACGATGGGAATTGATCGTATAGTTGCTCTTGCATCTGTAACTAATGCAGTTGTGATTGATGCGGGTAGTGCGATTACTGTTGATGTAGTAAAAGAGGGTAGTTTTGAAGGTGGTTTTATCTATCCGGGTATTAGAGCAATGCAGGAATGTTATAAAAATATCTCTTCTGCACTCGATTACTCATTTAACTTTGAGCTAGATTTGGGTAAAATGGCGAAAAATTCTCAAGATGCGATCAGTTACGGGTATCTCAAACCGTTTGTTGATGAGATAAAAAGTAAAAATTTACCGATTATTTTAACTGGTGGAGACGCATCAGAGTTTAAAAAACTATTTCCCGACGCAATACTCGATCAAGAGTTGATTTTTAAAGGGATGAAAAAGATTATAACAAAGGCTGGTTTATGCTAACAGTTGCACTTCCAAAAGGTCGTATAGCAAAAGAAACACTAGAAATTTTTGAAACTATTTTTGGAGATAGTTTTAAATTTGATGATAGAAAACTTATTTTAGAAACTCCAAAATTCCGTTTTTTACTTGTAAGAAATCAAGATGTTGCAACATATGTATATCATCAAGCTGCAGATATCGGTGTAGTTGGTTTAGATACTTTAGAAGAGCAGGGCTTAGATGTTGTTCGTTTACTAGACCTTAGACGTGGTGTTTGTAAAGTTGCTATCGGAATGAAAAAAGGTGAGAAGCTAGACCTTAGTAAACCTGAGTTAAAAGTTGCTTCAAAGATGGTAAATATTACGAAAAAATACTTTGAAGAAAGAGCTGTTAGTGTTGAGATTATCAAACTTTACGGTTCAATTGAACTTGCACCTCTTATCGGCTTAGCTGATATGATCGTAGATATTGTTGAAACAGGTACGACAATGAAACAAAACGGATTAGAAGTAGTTGAGGATATCATGACGAGTTCAACATATCTTATCGCAAATAAAAATTCATATGTTGCGAAAAAAGATGAAGTATTAGATATCTATGAAAAGATTAATAAAGTTATAAAAGCAGAGCAAAACGCTTAATGACGAACTTAGACCTATATGCAAAGGCTGAACACCTTTTAGGGATCGAAGAAGCAACGGAAGCACTTTACGATCTGTATCGCTCCGAACTGGAAGACTATAAAGTCAAAACACTTTTAGATGTTGGTTGCGGGCGCGGCGGTTTTATGCGTCGTATGATCAGCGACGGTGTAAAATGTAAAGGTGTTGATTTAAGTCAGTTCATGGTAGATGAATGTAAAGAACAAGGTTTAGATGCAGAGTGCATTGACGTGAGTGAAGTTGAAGGCACGTATGATGCAGTCGTAAGTATCTTTGACGTGCTTAACTTCATGGATAAAGATGCACTTACAAAATTTTTGGATGCCATAGCACTAAGACTTAATGACGACGGCATCTTTATAGCAGACATCAATACAATTTACGGCTTCAAAGATGTTGCAGAAGGTTCTATGAGCAACGATACAGACGAAGAGTTTTTAAGTGTTGATGCTGTTTTTGAAAATAATGAACTCCATACAAAATTTACACTGTTTGAAAAAAATGAAGATGGAAGATATACAAAGTATCAAGATACGATTGTACAATACTTTCACAAAATAAAGTTGTTTCAAAACCTTACATCATTGAAGCTAGTTGACAAGCAAACTTTTTCACTTTACGATACAGAAGATAAGACACTTTTAATCTTTAAAAAGCGATAATGAATATATATGATTACATATATATATCAGTTAAATAAAAAGGATTAGAGTGAGTAAACATAAACCAAAGATAGAAAAAGTTTTTGAACATCCAATTGCAGGTAATATTGATGTAACGAAATTGGTTCACGCATTAGAGCATTATGGAGTAGAGGTAAACGTGTCAAAAAAACATCGTTTATTATTGCATTATGAGGGCAAAGAGCATTCAATATCTCTTTCACATAACAATGAATTACATAAAGATTCTATAGTACAGTTACGCCACTTTTTAGAAGAAGTTGGATTAACTCCAGACAATTTAGACTAAAAGAGGAGTCCCTCTTTTAGTTGATATCTGGAAGTGGTGTTGTCGCTGTTGAAGCAGGTAACATAGGCATAGCGATATCAGGTTTTCTTCCGTTTAAAGATTTTAAGAAAGTCTCAATCTCATTTACTTGTTTATCTGAAAGATCAATACCTAATTGAACTCTACCCATCTCTTTAATTGCAGCAGGTAATGTTTTCATCATACCGTTATGGAAATACGGTCCTGTTTGTGTAATATTTCTAAGAGTTGGAACTCTTACCATGCCGTTAGCATCCCCTTTAAAGTCACCTATATGATTGTATTTGTAAGTATTTACTGCATTAAATACGTTTAGATCACCACCAAGCGCTACACCTGTATGACATGTTGTACAACCTACTTGGATAAATGTTTTTAATCCCTCTTGTTCAGCTTTTGTAAGCGCTTTAGAATCACCATTTAAGAAGTCGTCATATCTAGATGGTGTAGTAAGAGTTCTCTCAAATACGGCAATTGTATCTGCAACTTTTGCTAATTCGATTTTAACGTTGTTACCGTAGATCTTTTTAAAAGCACTTACATATTCCGGCATTGAATTTACTACTGCTGCAACGTGTTCTTTTGTTGCTGCCATTTCAGGTGCTGCTTGAACAGGTCCTTGTGCTTGATCTTCTAGGTGTGGACTTCTTCCGTCCCAAAACTGGATAGAGTTGAATACAGAGTTATATACTGTAGGAGAATTTAAATGGTGTGGATTTACTGTCCATTTATGTCCTACAGCAGCTTCAAGGCCATCATCACCACCTTCACTTAAGTTATGACAAGTGTTACACGAGATAAGACCGCTTTTTGAAAGTCTTGGATCGAAATAAAGTTGTTTACCAAGAGCAACTTTCTCTTTTGTAATAGGATTTTTTGGATTGTCAACTAATTTCATTAGTTCTTTATCATTGTTAGGAATAGGTGCTAAACCAGCATCTTTGGCTTGTTGTGCCACACTGCTTGCCATTAAAGAACTTGTAACTGCTACAGATAATAATAGTGTCTTTTTCATCATATACTCCAGTTTAAAATAATACTAAAGGAAAAAAATTATCCTTTATAGATGTCAAAATTATAACCTCTAATTCTTAAGTATATATTAGCAAAGTTTAATTGTTTATAAAGTTTAATGCAGATTTTACGGCATTTAAATAACTAAGGTTTTGTGCTTTTTCTTGGTAAGCAATATCAAAAGCAGTACCGTGATCTACGGATGTTCTAATAATAGGAAGATTGAGTGAAATATTAACACTTTCATCAAAGTAAAGTGCTTTTAAAGGTGCTAAACCTTGATCATGATACATTGCTACATAATAGTTGAAGTTTTTTCTAAATGAGGGTGTAAATGCAATGTCTGGAACCATACAACCGTGAAAGAGCTCTTTGTTTAGAGTTTGGTTGACGTGAGCAATGGCTTTTTCAATTTCTCTTTCTTCATCTCCTAATACACCGTTATCTCCGGCATGAGGATTAAGACCGAGTACTGCTACTTGTTTATCGCCTAAACTTTTTTGCAGATCAAATAGAAACTGTGATATTTTCTTGAAAGTAATATGTGAGGGTACTTCTTTTAAAGGGATATGTTCTGTAAAAAGAGCTACAAACATTTCAGGGCACCCAAGCATCATTATGGCTTCTTGGTTAAAATGTTTACGAAGCAGGTCTGTATGTCCTACAAAATTTAGTCCTGCCAGACTCCAAGCTTCTTTATGTATTGGCATAGTCACTAAGGCATCAGCTTGTTTGTTTTCACACAGTTTGATAGCTTCCATAAAAGAGTTGTATGAATACAAACCGCTCTCTTTGCTCACTTTTCCTGCTTCGATAGTAAACTCGCCATCGACTTCATGGAGTTCAAAATTGTCTGGAAGTTGATAGTTTAAAAGTTTAGCACCTTGGGAAAGCATTGTGTAGTTGATACAATAAATAGGGGAACAAATTTGAGAGATTGTCTCATGTGATTTTAGGGCGATCTCAAGACCGACACCGTTAATATCGCCTATGGAAATCGCAATTTTTGGCTTCATCTGTTTGTGAGTCTTTTCATCTCTTGTACAGCTTTATCAAGACCTGTAAAAACACTACGTGCAATAATACTTTGTCCAATGTTAAGCTCAATGATTTCAGGAATGTTGACCATGTGATCTACGTTATGATAGTTTAAACCGTGTCCAGCAGCTACCTCTAAACCTAGTTGATTAGCAAGTTTTGCAGCTGCTTTGATTTTTTCAATCTCATTGTCTAATTCTTTTGAGAGTTCAGCACGTGAGAGTTCTAGCTCTTTTACAGAGTGGTTAGAGTGTGGAAGTGCAGAGTTCAGCATTGCAAAAAGATTTGCAAAGTGACCTGTATGCAACTCTACCATTTGTGCACCTAACTCTTTAGACTTTTTCATAGCTTCAATACTTGGATCGACAAAGAGAGAAACAGGAATTTCTGCTGCATTTAATTTATCGATCGCATATTTAACATCGTTTTCATGATTAAAAAGGTCTAAACCGCCTTCTGTCGTTACCTCTTGGCGTTTTTCAGGTACCAGTGTCGCACGGTGCGGTTTATTTTCACATACGATATCGATAATCTCTTTATTGATTGAACACTCTAAATTAACGGGTACTTTTGAGAGCATCATAATATTTTTAACATCAATATCTTGAATGTGGCGTCTATCTTCTCGAAGGTGAATAGTGATTTGGTCTGCTCCGTTTTGACAAGCAACGTAAAGTGCCTGTAATATATCCGGATCGTTTACCTCTCTAGCTTCACGCAATACTGCAACATGATCAATATTTACACCTAATTTCATTTAGTTTAAACCTTTTTGTAATGCTGTTTGATAATGAGAAAGATATTTTTCTTCTAAATTTTGATGATCTACTACATCACCGATATGAACTTTTACCGTGTATGTTTCTTTAAACGGAGAAGCTTTAAAAACTTTTTCTAATTGGTCGTTGATATATACTGGAACTACTTTTAAGTTATTTGCTTTTGCAATTTTTTCTGCACCGCTTTGAAACTCTTTAAGTCCTTCGGACTTATACCTTTCACCTTCAGGGAAAATATAAAGGTTCATATTGTCGACTTTGTTAAAAGTGTTTTTGATAGTTTTAAAAAAGCTGATCAGACCTTTTTTAGTTTCAAGATCAACACTGATACAACCGCTGTATTCAAAAAACTTTCCGTAAAAACTGTCAAAAAGTTCTTGTTTTGCAATCCATGTACCGTTTTTATTGTATCTAGAAAAAATATTTTCCATAACGATAATATCGAGTAACGAACGATGATTGATAGCGTAAAGAATTTTATCCTCTTTTGGGAGTTCACCGTCAATTTCAACTTTAATATTTAAAAATTCTAACACTTTATTTGAATATGCTTGACGTGATTTTGAGAGCTCTTCGTAAGCATATTTTTGTGAAATAAAAGGATGAAAAAAAGTCTTTTTAAATATACCAATATACTTGTACCCAAGCTTTATCATAAATAAATATTTGCCAAGATCTTTAAACATAGCTACCCTCAAAAATATAAAAGGAGATTATAGCCAAAAAAGATTAATTTTTAGTGTTTAATAAACTCATTTCTTTTTCCATGAGTCTTATTTCGTCTTGGGCTGAAATCTTGATTTCATCGTCGGTTACGAGTTGTTCTTGACCTATTCTATTTGGATACTCGAAATGACTCAGAATATGTTTGATTGTATTGATTCTTGCTTTTTTCTTATTGTCTGAACGGATTATAGTCCACGGTGAATGCGATGTATGTGATGCCATCAGCATAGAAAATTTCGCTACTGTATATTTATTCCAAAGTTTTTGTGACTTTAGATCAACGGGAGATAGTTTGTATTGTTTAAGAGGATCTCTTTTTCTTTTTAAAAATCTTTTTCTCTGTTCACTTTTTGAAACAGAAAAATAAAATTTAAAAATACGGATATTTGAATTGACTAACATTTTCTCAAATTCGGGTACTTCTCGCAAGAACTCTTCGTGCTCTTCTAGAGTACAAAAGCCCATAACGGGCTCAACTCCAGCACGGTTATACCAGCTACGGTCAAATAAAACAATTTCTCCGGCAGAGGGAAGATGCTCTGCATAACGCTGAAAATACCATTGTGTTTTTTCGGTATCACTCGGTTTGTCCAGGGCAACGACTCTGGCACCACGGGGGTTTAAATGTTCCGTAATACGCTTGATAGTACCGCCTTTTCCAGCTGCATCACGACCCTCAAAGATCATGAGTACTTTCTGTCCAGTCTCTTTAACATGGTTTTGCATCTTTAAAAGTTCAATTTGAAGTCTTTTGAGTTCACTTTCATACTCTAAAACTTCCTCTTTGACCCAAACAGCAACCCTTTTTTTCTTTTTTGATTTTCTTCTGTCTTTGGGTGTATTTGTTGTAGAGGTCTGGCGGCGATCCTCATGGACAATCTCTTCAAGTGCTGAACCTTCTTCTAATTCATCTGCAACCATGTTTTTTTTGCCCATAGAAACGCTCCTTATAAACTTTTTTGAATCAGTTCTTCTATCTGATCAATATCGGAAGTATTTGCAAAACAGCTTTTCTCTCCACAGATCATATATTCTTTATCTTCACTTGATTTCAGAAGAGTAAACGGATACTTTACAGCTTCTAGTTTACTACGATTTTCTTTGAGATTTGCTAAAGTCGACTTAATTACTCTATCGCCTTTGATGTATCGAAGTGTTTGGAGCAGCATATACGGGTAATAAATCGGACGACGTCCAAGATCATAAGAATTGTATTCCATAGTTTTAAATGCAAAGTGTGTATACTTTTCATCTTCTAAAAGCATTCCAAGTGTAAGAAGCACGTCAACAATGATGCTTACACTACTTGTGTAAGTATTGTCGGTAACTTCAGCTTTCGTTTTAAACTCTCCAACACTAAAGTTCCATAACCCTTTGTCATAAAAGTTTTCCAACGCTTTGTTTGCCATTCTTTGTGCATGGATTAAATAGAGCTCGTTTTGAGTTGCTTTATATCCGCTAAGAAGAGCTTTTGCTAAAAATGCATAGTCTTCCAAAAATGCCTCAATTTTTGGATTGTTCTCAGGTAAAGATGTATGGAACAGGGTGTCATTTACAAACATTTTTTCAAGTAGAGCATCAAGTGCAGCAACAGCTTTTTCTTCGTAAGAGTTGTCAACTGCACTTAGCTGGAAAAGAGAATGTATCATCATAGCAGACCAAGATGTCTGAATTTTACGATCTATAAATGGATACTCACGTTTTGAACGGATACTCTGAAGCAGTTTTTTTACATCTGGGAACCATGTTGGCAGTTCACCATCTATACGGATGATATTTCTTCCTTCGAAATTTCCGTTGTGAGTCACATTCATAGCTTCACACATGCTAGCAGCGTCTTTATAACCATTTTCTTCTAAGAGTGTATACACTTCGTCGTATGTGTATGTAAAATATGTACCTTCTTCACCTTCACTGTCGGCATCGCTGGCACTGTAAAAAAGATTTTCTTCACTCATGTAGTTAAACCAGAAATCTGCAATCTCTTTAGCTGTTTGCAAGTAGTTTTCATCTTTATAGGCTAAATAAGCTTCAATATAATTTGAACAAAGTAGTGCGTTATCGTATAACATTTTTTCAAAGTGGGGAACGAGCCATTTTTCATCTACGGAATATCTACAAAAGCCTCCATCAATGAGATCATACATTCCCCCTTTGATCATTTGATCTAGAGTCTTTATAAGCATCGCTTTTACAGCTTTATCATCATAAAGCTTGTCGATAGCCTGTAATGTCTTAAGCGTGGAAGCATGCGGAAACTTTGGTTCTACCGAAAAACCTCCGTAGTTTGGCTGATAGTTGCTTTTTGCCTGTCTTACAAAAGTAAGGTAAAATTCCGCTTTTAAAATAGTCGCTTCTTTCGGGTGTTCAACATGATTGATAAAATTTTCCACTTCATCTGCATTCTCATAGACTTTTGGATCATTTTCTTCAATTTTTTGAGCGATGAGAGATGTTAATTCTTTAAAGCCCATCCCATCAACACTGCTTGAATGTGATTCCGGTGGAATATAAGTCCCTGCAAAAAACGGTTTGTTTTGCGGCGTACAAAATATAGAAGTTGGCCATCCGCCTGCACGGCGGTTTAAAAGTTGATACACCTCTTGGTAGTGTTTGTCGATGTCAGGACGCTCTTCTCGATCCACTTTTATTGAGATAAAGTTTTCATTTAAAATCTGTGCACAATCTTCATTTTCAAAAACTTTTTCCTCCATAACATGACACCAATGACATGATGAATAGCCGATGCTTATAAAAATTGCTTTATTCTCTTTTTCTGCTTTTTCAAATGCTTCATCACACCATGGCCACCAATCAACAGGATTGTTTTTGTGTTGCTGTAAGTATGGTGAATCCTCTTTTGCTAATCTATTTGCCATAAAAGCCCTCATTATTATTTTTATTATAGGGTAAGATAAAGAGGCTAATTTTGCGCTTAAAAATTTCAGTGCAGTTTCAAATTTAGATTGAAAAGAAGATTAAGAGCTAATTTAGTCTAATGATGAGATAATTGACAATACTCGCGTCGGAGATAATGATGGAAAAAATGACACTGCGTGAACTGGCGATACCGATGATTAAAGCTATTGACAGCTTTAATTACTTACTGAAATCACATCATAGAAGAGTTGCTGTGATTTCCTATAATATTGCAAAAGCAATAGGGATGGATAATGACGAAATTTTAGAGTTAGTCATTGCAGCGGCACTCCATGATATAGGGGCACTCTCAGTGCAGGAACGTGATATGTTGATCCAAGAAGACGTTGCAAATCCTGATCCCCACTGTTTAATGGGATACCGTATGTTGTCTACATTTAAAGTATTTGACAAGGTGGCGCAGATTATCAAACATCACCATATTCATTATGACGATTCGCTTGAGATGAAAGATGAAGTTGTTCATTTCGCAAGTCATATTATTCATTTAGCAGATAGGGTTGATATTCTAATTTCACAAGATGAATTTATTCTAAATCAAAAACAGCGTGTTCTGGATGTTATTGAAAAAAAAGTAGGCACTCTTTTTCATCCGGATGTTTTTGAAGGATTTAAAAAAGCGGCACGTTCCGATATTTTTTGGATTGAAATAAATAATATGAATATGGAACAGTTGTTTAAAAAACTTAACTTTTCTATAGACTTTGATTTAACAGTTGATAACCTTTTAGAGTTTGCATTGACAATTTCGCAGATTATCGACTTTAGAAGTAGGTTTACTGCTACACATTCCTATTCTGTAGCACATTTAGCTTCTTTTTTGGGACGTATCTTTGGCTATGATAATGAAAAATGTAAGAAACTCAAGATTGCAGGTTATCTGCATGATATAGGAAAAATAGGGATTAATCCAGGGCTTATTGAGAAAAAAGGGCCGCTTACCGAAGAGGAGTTTAATATGATGAAACTCCACCCTTATTATACGGGACAGATTTTAAATGAATTAAATACTTCAGAGTGGTTCAGTGAGATTGTAGAATGGGCTGAACGCCATCATGAGAAAGCTGACGGCAGTGGATATCCGTATGCCCTAGATGATTCAGAATTAGATCAATGTGTGAAAATTTTGATATTTTCAGATATTATTGTTGCATTAATGGAAGATAGACCTTATCGTACAAGTATGTCTATTGATAAAACTTTTGAAATAATTGATGAAGAGATAGCACACACAATTTCTGTAGAGATGTTTGAAATAATCAAGCAGCATAAAGATGAAATAAATCAAGTTGTTTTAGAGTGTCAAAACAATAAACTGTATTCTAGAGAATTGTAAATTAGTAATTAATAACTTGGTATAATTAAATAAAAAATATTTAATTAGGTTGTTAATGAAAAAGATTTATATTGCCGGTCC
>JBFEUD010000011.1:0-18252 GCA_041547625.1 Sulfurimonas sp. | reverse complement strand
TTTTAAATGTAGGGATCATAACCTCGTCTGGTCCATAGAAGAATTTCTCAAATTTTCCAGATGCAGTCGGAGCAACGATTGCTGCTACTGATGGTTTATCTCTTTTAATAGTGTAGTCATAGTCTAACATTCTTTGGATAGCAGTTTTATTGTTATTCCAAAAAATCGCTTGTGTATCTTTAGTAAATAATTGTGCCATTTCTTCTCCTTATGCCTCTACTGCCATTCTTACAATGTCAGTTACGTGTGTTTCTGGTCCGTATACATCGATCCATAAACCTAATCTATCTGCAGCTTCTTTAATGTCTTTTAGACCTTTTTCATAGTTTGGTCCACCACGTCTAACGTAGATTTTAACACCAACTTCTTTCATTTTGTCTGCATAGTTTTCAAATGCTTGAATGATACCTGTAAATGTTTTTGCAACGTCAGTAAAGTTTGCAATAGCACCACCGATGATTAAGATTTTTTCTCTACCTTGAGCATCTTTGTTTCTTGTCATAAGATCAAGTAAAGTCTCAGCATAGAATTTTGTTTCACCAGTAGTTGGACCACCAGAGTATTCACCATAGTTAGCTAGGTCAGCAATACCAGCCATGTCAGCAATAGTATCAGCGTAAACAACTGAAGCACCACCACCGGCAACCATAGTCCAGATTCTAGCTTCTGGTTTTAGTAAAGTAAGTTTTAAAGATGCACCAGTTTTAGCATCAGCTTCTTCAACAGCTAAAACTTCTGGAGATTTTTCTTCCATACCGAATGCAGTTGGGTACTCAACATCACCCCAAGCTTCAGTCATTAAGAAACCAGCAGTATCGTCAAGTTTCGCAACCATATCTAGAAGCTCAATTTTGTTTCCTTGCATCACGAATGGGTTGATTTCTAAGTATGCGAAGTTTAATTCACGGTAAGCTCTGAAGAAACCGATTGCAAATTTTGCAAAGTTTTCTTTATCTTCAGCTTTTACATCTGCAGGTACGTTTGCAGCAATTTTTTCAGCTATTTCTTCTTCTGTAGCAGTAATAGGGAATGCTACTTCAGTAACTTTTTCATCCCAACCTTCTTCAACTTCCATACCACCTTCAGCTGACATGTAAAGTACATCGTCGTCACCTACACAAGTAGCAGAGATGTAGTATTCTTCAGATTGGTCATGTGGAGTGAATGACTCAACAACAAAGTGAGTTAACATATCAACTTTTGGTTCACCAGTTGGAGTGTCACCGTCAAATGAGAAATAAACACTTTGTTTATCACTTGATTTTTCATTAATCCAAGATGCAGCTTTTGCTAAAGACACATCACCCGGTTTTTGATCTTTAAATAATACTAAACCGTTTTTACCACGTTTACCAAATAACATATCTGGTTTTGCAACTAGTGGTTTCTCGTTTAACCAAGCTTTTTCTTTTGCAGCATCTTGTAGTTCAGCACCGTTTTGAACCATGATTGTTTCATATGCATAAGTAAAGTCTGGAAAGTACTTGTTCCAATGTTTTGCTAAAATCGACTTCGCGTCATATTCTCGTATCGCTTTTTGAGCCATAGAAACTCCCTATTTTGATATTTGGGAGTGATTGTATCATAAAGTTCCTAACAATTATATTCTAGAGTAAGGTTTGTTATAAAATTAGCTTATTTTATGTGAACTTTTGTAACACTAGCCTTATAGACCACATGCTCATTGTAACTAATTGTTACAATGTTGGCCACATTCTCTTCTATTGAGAGCTCTTCTAGTAGATATTCCTTACATTTTCCAATGCCGTAAAACTTTAAACGTTGTTGCATTTTATAATCTGTTTCCACACATGGTATATCACGTTCGTATAATTCTTTAGCTAAATCTTTTGCGACATACATATTGTATGCAAAATGTTGTTTTGGATTGTCTAAAACCATATAAAGATTTTTATTGAACAGGACTAACAGTGTATGTAAAAACAGGAAGAGAAAAGAAAGTACAAAAATCGTTTTATACCTTTTTCTAAACATCTTAAGCCTTACTTTATAAGAGTGTACAAATGTTTGTGCCGCTAAAGGAAGTGCAACCATTAGATAAGGAGCAAAATATTCTATATCAAGTCTTTGTCTAAATGAGAGAAGCAAAGAAAAGATAAGTGTTGTAGTAGCTATGTACCACACTTTGTCAATTTTATCTGCTAGATACTTTCTATATAAAGCATATACAAGATATATAAAGACTATAGGAGAAAAAATTGCACTGTAAACTGCAATAGTATCTAAAAAGTGTCCACTAGGAACTCCATAAATTTGTAAACGGTACAAGTACGCTGATATTGCCAGTAAAACAAGATTATAAATGATATTTTTATAATCCTTTGCGAAAATATTATAGACAAGAACACCTAAAAGTAGATATGCAAAGCCGCCGTCTATAAAAGCGTAAATTAGTAATAAAACATTTGTGTACTTTGTAGATACTCTTTGATCGAGATATATAAACAGTAGTAACCCAAACAAAACTAAAAAAGCATGACTTAATACTAATGCAGAACTAATGATTCCCGGCAGCATTACATATAATAGAAGTAACCACAGTCTATCTCTTGTATTATTAAGATATCTGCTTGAAATACTATAAAAAAGCAGACTACTAATAAGATGGGTGAAAATGATAGGTAGACGTAGTACATAATCGTTACTACCGAAGTTAATAATTAAAAAGTTAAAAGACGTGCTTAAAAAACTATGTTCTTCATAAAGTACATACGCTTCTGCTGAAGAGATAGACAAGTTGTCTATCTGAAAAGAAAGTATAATAACATCTATTCCAAGTATCAAGAATAAGATGAGTTTATGTATCATAGTTTTAAGAAGTTTCCTATGATTTCATGTCCGTATTGACTCATAATAGATTCTGGATGAAACTGAACACCATAAATATCTTTATCTTTTATTTTTAGAGCCATTATTTCATTGTCATCTGTTGAATATGCGGTAGGCTCGATTATATCCGGTAAAGTCTCTTTATCTACAATTAAAGAATGGTATCTTGTAGCAATAAATTCTTCCGGTAAATCTTTAAAAATTTCACAACTGATATGTTGCTTCATTGTAGAAGTTTTACCATGCATCATATTTTTTGCACGTACAACATCGCCACCAAAAGCCTGTGCAATACTTTGATGCCCTAGACAAATGCCAAGGATAGGTAGTTTATCTTTAAAATGCTCAATCACTGCCAATGTCACACCAGCCTCATCAGGAGATGCCGGTCCTGGAGAAACAATAATTTTTTCCGGTTTCAATGCTTCGATCTCTTCAACACTCATCTCATCATTGCGAATAATTTTCAGATCAGCCCCAAGTTCCCTACAATACTGCACAATATTATAAGTAAAGCTATCATAATTATCTATCATTAAAATCATCTAGTATATCCCGTATAATTGTTCAATTGCAATATTATACCTACTCTTGAGTTTGTTTTGTATAAAAATTTAATCCTTGAATACCTAAATTGCCATATCTATGATAGGAGTTAGTAACACTTTGCTCAATAAAATAATGCATCATCTCTATACGTCCGTGTGCGACAAAAGGTGTTGTAGCAATATAAATAGCTTTGGAAGCTACTGCATTGTAGATATTTGTACTAACATTCTCTTTAGATAAAAAACGAATACGTTGATACTTATAGATTGATTCAATCAATACTTCTTCATCTTCCCTAACAATTAAATCATCGTTTTCCAAAATAGCTTTTGCTTTTGATTCCAGCCATATATACTCAGCTTTGCGAGAAGACTTTGGTAAAGAGATCTGAAGTTTTGCTCCAACCATTTTAACAGCGAGAATAGTTGCCAGTACTTCTTCAAATTTGTCATTATCTTCTAAACGTAGAAGAACACTTTTCACTGGAAGATATCGGATAACATTACTTTCTCCTCTAATATGGGCATAATCGTGTTCCTTTAAAAACTCTGCTTCATACCAGTGAGCAAAATGGCATCCATAACGCAGAGCTGTTTCACACTCTTCATTAAATAATGCATCTCGATTGAAAAAGACCCGCATATGGTCAATAAAATCTGTTGAACAGCTCTCATACAGATTCGTATCGTGGTATTCTAAATTCATGAACTGACTAACATAATTAAAACCACCTGCTTTTTTCCCACTTCCTATCGCAGATTTTCTCATCCCTCCAAAAGGTTGACGTATAACTATTGCACCGGTAGTTCCACGATTGATATACAGATTACCCGCAATTATATTCTCTTTCCAATACTCAATTTCCCTGTCATCTAAACTCTCTAATCCGGATGTCAGACCATATCCTGTTGCATTGACAATATTAACGGCATCTTCTAAATCCTCTGCCCTAACAACACTAAGCACTGGTCCGAAGAGTTCATGCATATGACAAAAATCACCAGTTTTTGTTCCCCATCTTACTGAAGGTTTTAGCAGATAGGGATTACCCTCATCCGAATAGTCCGGTTTTACTAACCACTCCTCACCTTCATCTAAATAATTCAGTGCTTTTTTTAAATTGCCCCCAGGAAGGTTACTAAGTGTTCCTATACGGTTTTTAAAATCCCAAACAGACCCTGTTTCAAGTGATTCTACCGCTTCTTTGAGCGCTTCTTTATATTTAGGATCATCATAAAGCTCTTTTTCTAATACCATAAGTGAAGTTGCAGAACATTTTTGACCCGAATTGTGAAATGCAGAAACAAGGAGATTTTTTAAAGCCTGTTCACGATCAGCCATCGCTGTAACGATCGTTGCATCTTTACCTCCAGTTTCAGCACTGAGTGCTGTATCTGGTCGGGACTTTATAATGCGGTATGCAGTCTCTTCTCCACCGGTAAATATAGTAAAATCGATCTCTTTACTAGGGACTAAGTGTGTTCCAACTTCCGATCCGCTTGCAGTGATGAGCTGCAAGGTATTTTTACTCACCCCTGCTCTCCAAAAGCACTGACACAGCATATACGCACAAAGAATTGCGTCATCTGCTGGTTTTAATATTACTGTATTTCCAGCTGCAAGTGATGCGGCAATACCCCCGGTCGGGATCGCTATAGGAAAATTCCAAGGGCTGATAACAAGTCCCACACCTTTTGGAGTAGCTTCTATCCCTGTTAAACCAGCTAGTTTTGTAACACTGTAAGGATAAAAGTTTAAAAAATCTATCGCCTCACTCACCTCTACATCTGTTTCAGTAAACACTTTTCCAACTTCTGCCGCAGCAATACCAATGAGATCGGCACGGAATTTTCTAAACTCGTCTGCCACATTCATTAAAACTTTTTGCCGCTCTTGATGCGTCAGATCTCTCCAACCATCAGGATCGGACGTAGCAGTTTTGATTGCCAGCTCCATATCTTCTGTAGTAGCCCGTGTAAAACTCCCTACTTTTTTACCCTCATGATACTGCGACTTGTCTATAACTTCACACATACCCGTTTTATGTTTCTTCTCTACTCCAGCAACTACAGGATAAGCATGAAAGCCGCCATTGTCACCGATATTCATCCATTTATCCCTAATTGCTTCAGCCCATTTTCTATTTTGCGGCAATACAAAGTCGGTGTCAGGCTCATTTTCAAAATGATAAGTTTTAAGTTCAATATGAGGTTTTTGCGGCTCTTTATTTCGATCTTGTATTCTTCTTGGAACTCGGTCTAGTTTTCCATATAGAGCAATGGCATCATCATAACTTTGTACTAAACTCTCCCATTCAGGAGTATCTACTTTGAGCCCGAAGCTATGACGTAAAAAGTTATGATCAGCCGTATTTTCATCAAATCGGCGAACAAGATATGCTATTGCATTTGTGAATGTTTCTTTCGTGGCTGTCGGTGCATAGAGTACAACATTTAGTTTCTCTGATTTTAAAATATGATAGGCTGCTTCGCTCATACCCTCCAGCATCTCAGCACTCATAAACTCTTCAACACCCCTAGCCTTTGCTAAGAGCATTGCTAACGCATGATCAAACAAGTTATGTGAAGCCACGCCAACATGTACATATGGTGCAATATCAGGGTCAAGAAGATAGTTCATTGCTACTTTAAAGTTCGCATCACTCTCAGCTTTTGAAGTAAAAGTTACGTTTGGCCAGCCTCGCAAACTTGCTTCTGTAAGCTCCATCTCCTGGTTTGCCCCTTTTACGATACGGATCTTAATAGGTGCACCGCCATTTTGCACCCTTTGTTTTGCAAATACTGCTAGATCCTCTATATATGTTAGTGCTTCTGGGAGATAGTTTTGAATAACGATACCTGCATATAGACTTTTAAACCTTTCCTGTGATAAAAGAGTTTTAAACAGGTCGATCGTCGTTTCAATATCCTTGTACTCTTCCATATCTAGATTTACAAATTTGTTACCGTTATCAATAGCTGTCTGATAAATTTTTTCAAGTCTTTTGGATAGTTTTTCGACATTGTTTTGATGGGCATGTGGAATAAACTGGGAAAACAGGTTTGAGATTTTTATAGAGAGATAGTCAATATCAGGATTTTACAGGATTTTGATATATTTTTCTTCACGCTTTTGTGCCTCTGCTTCACTTAAGACAACTTCACCTATAACATTAATATTTACTCGGGTGCCTTCATCTTTACGTTTTTGCAGATGTCTTGCTAAAAGTTCATCCTCTCCCTGAATTACTATGGAGCTAATATCGTTACGGAGATATTTTACAAACAGAGGAACCGAAATAGAACTAATGTAGATACCAATCTCACGAAACAACCAAATAAGGATCTTTTCAAACTGAGAAAAAAAGTCAGTCGTACCATACTTTTCAAATATATAATCAAGCTGATTGGCAACTCTTGTGGAGTTGTGAGAGCGGAAACTTTGATCGAGCAGTTCGATCAGAAAAACTTTATTGAGGGGATTTTTTAACATTTTGAGCATCATCTCATGAAACTCTTGCTCTTTAGTCTCTCTTGAGACCTCTATTTTTTCCTGCCATTGTCTGGCTACCTTTTTAACTTCTTGGAACAAATCCTCTGGAATATCCATACCCATCTCCTTCGCTTTTCATTGTAACATATATTAGTAGATGAGCAAAATAGATTATTTGGCTTATTTTTTCAGATTCTCTCCATCACCAAGCATCAATGCAAGCCATTTTGTTTTCTCATTTGCATTGAAAATGATTTTAGCCATAATTGTGAGTGGAATAGACAAGAACATTCCCACAATTCCAAGCAACCATCCCCAAAAGATCAAAGATAAAAACACAACCAACGTTGATACCCCTAAACCTTTGCCCATCACTTTTGGCTCAATGATCGAACCGATTACTATATTCACAACTATATACACACCGGCAACAAGAGATGCACTTATAAACCCTAATTGCACCAGTGAGATCAACACTGCAGGAACCGCTGCTAAAATTGAACCAATATTTGGAATAAAGTTAAGTAAAAATGCAAGTACAGCCCACAAGAAAGGATAGTCTGTTCCTATGAGTTTTAAAGCCACATAAATCACAAAAGCCGTCACTAAAGAGATAAGTGACTTAATTACCATATAATGTTTAATCTTTTCAAAAATCTCTTCAATATGCTCTAATGAGTCTTGAGAACTCACTTGTACTTTTCTTACTAAAGTTTCTGACTCTAGTAACATAAATGCAACTGTAAGAATAATCACAAAGCCGTTTGTAAAAAGTGAACCAACACCTTGTACCATTGAAGAGATAAATTTCATAACCTGTTTAGCGTTGAGCATTTCAGAAAGAGATTCTATTGAGATGCTATAACCAAAAGATTGGGAAAACTCAACAATGTATTGATAATAAACTGACAATTTTTGTGTGTAGTCATCAACATTCATACTAAACTGATATGCCGATGTCGAAATAAGCTTGACAACAAAGAGTACAATAAGTAAAAAAGCTCCAAGCACTGCAATTAATGCAAAAGCTGAAGGTATATTTTTTGACTTTAAATAAGAAAAAGTCGGTGCTAATATAATTGCAATAAATACAGAAAGTAAAAAAGGAACAATGATCGAAGAAGCACTCTTAATCCCTGCCAAAATGACAACAACACTTGCAAATACTATAAAATAGTACCCTACCTGCTTCTCGTTCATGATTATCCCTTTAGGTGGTTTGAATATCTTTTTGATTGGTTTTTTGCTGTAGATAGTTTGAGATATTTATCAAAGAAAAAGTCACTAGAAAGATGAAAAGTCCCGGAAAGAAACTCACCCACCATGCAATCTCAACAACATCTTTACCACCGCTAAGAATTGTTCCCCAGCTCATTTGTGGTGCTACAATTCCAAGACCTAAAAAGCTTAAACCAGATTCTGAAAGAATCGCACCTCCCACTCCAAACGTAAAGCTTACAAAATAGATGGGTGCTAAAATAGGTGCATAATATTTTAGAAGGATTTTTAGTTTGGAGACATTTGCGATGTTAAGTATTTTGATATACCCTTGAAAACCTATTTTAAAACTCTCTGTACGGATCAGCCTTGCCGTCGTCATCCAGCCTGTTATAGAGATAATGACAATAAGAACGAATATAGAAGCATTCATATAACTTACCATTGCCAACAGCAAGAAAAAAGTTGGGAATGTCAAAAACAGATCAACTACCAACACAAAAGTTTTATCAACCGTTCCTCTAAAATATCCTGCAAGAGAACCTAATATCAGTCCTATAAAAGATGCGATAAAAGCACTGCCTACACCGATAGTTAAAGAGACTTTACCACCTTCTATCAAGCGGGCTAAAATATCCCGTCCCAATCTGTCCGTCCCTAAAAGATGAGTAACAGAAGGTGCTTCTAAAATAGCTTGCGGATTTAATTCGTACGGGCTTAGAGTGTAAAGGTAGGAACCGAAAAAAGAGAAAAAAAATAAAAAAGCGAGTACGAAGCTGCTAAAAACTGGCATCTACACTACTGCTTAATTCCAAGTAGTGTTTGCATCATTTGATCAACAGTTGTTATCACTTTTGCAGCTGCACCGTAAGATGTTTGGTATTTAATAAGATTTGTCATCTCTTCATCTACACTTACTTTGGTAATAGAGTTATATTCTAATTCTGTTGCATTAAACTGTGTACTTATTGTTTCGTTACGGCTAATCGCACTATTTGTACTAATACCAACATATGTTGCACTAACATCAAACATTCCGTAAATAGAACTATTATAGTTATCTTTACCAACTGCAAAATCATAATTTTCAAATTGTTGCTGTACCATATCTAAAGCAACTCTATTGTCACCGCTTGAAGTTGAGAATCCTGCCCTAATTGTAGTTGGGTTATTTGCCAAATCAGCATTAATTTTTATATCGCGTGCATTTGTTCCGTCTAAAAATCTATGTAAACCTATTGCTCCCGCGAAATTTGAACCTGATGCAAAATCATTTGTTTCTAAATTATCGGCTATTGAAAATGTATACCCTTGTGCTTTTGAAGCGGCATCTATATTTAATTCTAAACGTAATTCACCTGTTGCAGATGGCTGAAAATTAAACTGCATAAAATCATCTACATCATTATTTCCGTTTAGATCTCCATTATCATCTTTGTTTTCTGTAATCTGTGCCTCAATAGAGTTTGTGCCTGCTACACCAGACATTGTTGTTCCTGCATTAATATTAATTGTTCTTCTGGCTACTTCATTGCCGTCAACATCATAGATGATAACATCAAAAGCACCCTCTTTAATATTTAAATTAGAACTCAATAGTGCATCGTTTTGGTTTATAGATACCAGATTTGACTGCATAGATGTCGTATTGCTTTGAGCGTACAGGTTATTTGTACTTTCAATTAGACCTTTTCCAAAAGCATCGAACTGAGCGACAACAGTCTGGATAATACCATCTGTTGGCATTCCGGTCGTATCATCAAGAGCTCTACCACGAAGGTCAAAAATAGCTCCAATTTTTCCGCCGTTTATTTCTTCTTCCAATGGAATTAACGTTCCGTCTTGGCGTTCATATGAAACTTCATAGAAACCATATTCACTTTTTGCTTTATCTATACGAAGAGGATGGTAAGTACTTCCGTCTACAATGTTAAAACCGTTTACTGAGATGTTATAACTTCCCGTTTTTGTATTTGAATTACTATCTATTTGTATGTTTGCTTCAAGCTGTCCTTGATTAACTTCTGCACCGATAAGTCTAGCTAAACTTCTTTCAAGTACATTTCTTTTATCTCTAAGATCGCTTGCTTCATACATACCTGCAGATTCCGCAGTATCTATACTCAGATTAAGCTCAGCTATTTGTGCTGCAATTTCATTCACTTGATTGATATTAAGTTCAAGTTGATTGTTCACTTCTTGTTGCAAAGCAATGATCTGATTTTGTGTTTCTGTAATATGATTTGTTAATGATTCTGTTTGTTTTGCCAAAGCTATTTTGATAGCATCGTTATCCGGATTATCCGCAAATGTCTGCCACATATCGTAGTATGCTGCAAGATCTGCTTTAATACCAACACCGTCAATTTCAGGAAAATAACTTGATAACTCTTCAAGCGTTTTCATCTCAAAGTCACTGTATTCTTTATCTGCAGATACAGATGTATATCTATCAAAAACAAAGTTATCAAATACACGTTTTATATCTAAAACACGGACACCGTTTCCTACCTGACCCGATGTTGTAGACATAGGTATCGCAGCTTCATTTATTACTCTTTGACGCGTATAACCTTCCGTTTCGGCATTTGCAATATTATGACCTGTCGTATTGATAGCTGTTTGTGCTGCTGAAAGTCCTGAGTATCCTATACCTAAAGTATTAAATAAATTAGCCATCTTATACTCTCACTTCCAAGATCGAAGAATCTTTTGATGCAACTTTGTTATACCCCTGCATCTCAGTAGGGACTAGTTGTTCCAGAAAATCATTATATAAATTACTTACAATTACAACCAGTTTTGCGTATTCTTTATTTACTTCTCTTAGTTCTGATAATTCATTTTTTAAATCATCCAAAAGAGCATGCTGTTCATCATTAAGAAGTTGAGGAAGTTCGACACTTGGATTTTGTGTCATAAGAGATGATATTTCATAATCTATCATCGCTTTTTTAGACTCGAAACTTTTTAGTTTTTCATCTTTAATAGTAAGTCTTTCAAACTGAGGATCATGCTGTGCTTCTTTAATATCTTCTATATCTGATTTGGTTATTTTAATTAAATCTCTTAAATCTTCTAAAGCACTTTTTAAATGATGAGTTAACATATCTTCATCCCCTAATTTGAATCACTATTTGTTACAGTAGTTCATCCGCCATTTTTTTAGATAACGATGATAAATCTACTTTATACTCTCCAGAGTTAATAGACTCTTTGAGTTGTTCTACTTTATTGCTATCTTTAGCATTTTCAGTACCAACATTTTCTTTGACCTTGTTTTCTGATGCGTTTTTTGCATAAATAGTTTGCGCAACAGAGCTGTTTACTCTTGAAATCATAATTTTTCCTTTGTTATCTAAACATTTTCTTAACAGCTATATCGGCAGAATTATGATTTTCTAAACAACTATTATGACTTTTTTTGCGATAAATAGTCATATAACATTTGAGAGAAACCAAAGCTTCCCGCACTCGCCTTTGAAAGTTCCTCTCTATACATAGATTTATAGATTTTGTCGCCCGGATCATTTTGTGAAGAAAAGATATTATTTTCATCTTTCATTGCATTGTCCATCAGCATCTTAACCATAATAGCTTCGAAGGCATCTGTTTGTTCTTTTAACGCTTTATCTTCTACTTGAGTGTTAATCTGCGGTAAATCTTTGTTTTGCGTAACTAATTGTGCTTGTGCCTGCAGTGCATTTAATCCGTAACTCATTAGATTACCTCCAATTCAGCTGAGATGCTTCCGACACTTTTCATCGCTTCTAATATAGCGATAATGTCTTTTGGAGTAGCTCCCAGCTTTTGCAGAGAACGTACTAAGTTAGCAACTGTTGTCGTACCTGCTTTCGTATAGAGTTGGTTTTCATTCATTCCAATAACCATATTTTTATCTACTGCCATAGAGCCTTCAGGTGCAGCGATGTCATTCTCTTCAACTATCTTAATTGTAATGTCTCCATGTGTCAGCATAATAGGTTTTAATTCTATATTGACACCTGCTACAATGGTACCTGTTCTCTCATTAATCACGATCTTATCTTGCGGTTTATATGCCATATCTACATTTTGGACCTCAGCCAAAAACTCAATCATAGAACGGTTTTGAGGACGTTTTAGCTTTACACTTCTTGAGTCAATTGCGACAGCAACTTGTGTGTTAAAATGCTGATTAATTGCGTTTTGTACAGATACTGCGTTAGCAAACCCTGCTTCTTTAAGTGAAAGTGTCGCATACTCTTGGTGAAACAGATCTATATTAATCTCACGTTCAACTAAACCGCCGCTAAATACGATTCCGGTAGTCGGATGAGATTCTGAACCCGCTCCTCTTTGGTTCATACCACCTATACTAAGCGGTCCTTGAGCCAAAGCATAAATCTTTCCATCCACCCCTTTTAAAGGTGTCATGAGAAGCGTTCCACCCTCTAAACTTTTTGCATCACCAATCGAAGAAACTGTAACATCAAACTTATCCCCTTGTCTTGCAAATGGTTTAAGCTTTGCTGTAACTACAACTGCGGCAACGTTTTTAGATTTTATATCTACAGGGTTCATATCGATATTCATCGCTTTTAACATGTTTGCGATAGATTGGAGGGTGAATTTTGAAGTAGTACCGTCACCTGTTTTTTTCAAACCCACTACAAGAGAATAGCCGATTATCTGGTTTTCTCTCACTCCGACTATATTAGAAACGTCTGTGATTTTTGTAGCGTATAGTGATGATAAAAAAAGTATAAATGTAAGTAGTATTTTCATTCATTTCCCCCGAGTTATTGAGGGAAATAAAGCAAAGTTTATTCCACTTCGCTAGAGAAAAGGTAAGTCAGACTAGTTTTTCCAAATTTTTTTGTTTTTTTTGTTGTATAGATGCCGATTTTTTCCGGTATTTTTAAACTGCTCATATGCTCGATAATGATCATTCTCACAATCTCTGGAGGAAGATTTTCAATAAGTTGCATTGTTTTATCGTAAATATCTTCCATCCCTTCTCTATAGCTAAAAGGTGGATCTATATAAATATAAGCATCTTCGTTGGCACGTTTTAAAGAAGATACAATAGCATTGATGTTTACAAAGCTATCACCGCCTAGGACTTCACAACTGCTTGGATCTGTTTGGGCAATATTTTTCTTTAAAACCTTTAGGGCATCTCTGTCTTTTTCCATGAAATAGATCTTTTTTGCCCCGCGGCTAAGTGCTTCTAATCCAATTGAACCGCTCCCGCTAAAAACCTCTACAAAATTTGCATCTATTACATCAAACTGTAAAGTGTTAAAAAACGATTCTAATACAATTGCTTTGGAACTTCTTGTTGTTGTTTTGGAAGGAAGTTCTAAAGTTTTTCCTTTATATTTTCCCGCTACAATTTTTTTTGTTAATTTGTTATTTTTCATAAAATGCTTTTACTGCTCTTAAAATATTTTCTTGATATTCTTTTGTTAAAGACTCTATCCGTTTTTCCAAGATCGAAAAATCTAAACCATCCTCTTTTAAAAACTCTTCGTCTGGCTTATTTTTTACCTCTTTTGGAGAGAGTGCTTCATATCTTTTTTCTAATGCCAAAATTAGTTGTGACTTTGAAAATGGTTTTATGAGATCTGCTGCTTCATCATTTGCTATATAAAAACATTTAGGATCATTTAAACACTTTGTATCTCTAATGATGATGTCACTTTTTTTACTAGAGTCTAAATATTTTCCTAAAAAAAGTTCTAAAGACTTTTGTAATAACGGAGATGAACACTCAACTGCTACTCTCATAAATTATCCTTGTAAATAATACTCGATCGAATATCGTAAATCTGTATCTAAATTCTCTAAAGACAACATCCATTGCAGGTATTGAGGATCGTTTTGTACGATCTCTTCAATATATCGTCCATTATACTTTCCAAAACTAAACTTTTGTAATAAAACATTTTGAAAACTAAGTTTAAACATCTGCTCTATCGTCACACTCTCAAGCAGATAATCAAAAAGAGATTTTATCATAACTACATCTTCTAACGGCTTATAAACAGGTTCACTCCCATCTAAAAGCTGCAATTCATAACGTAAATATTGTAAGTCAAACCTGTCAATGTCACTTATAATATGTTTAGCAATCCTTTTTGTATCGATTATTTTACCTGCCATACCGACACCTAAAGGTTCCAATAGCTTACGAATAAACTCATAGTCATGTACAACGACTACACTTCTCTCATCTAACTCTTGTAAAAACTGATATGTTTTCGAATGAAGAAAAGTTCCTTTATCTTTAATATGCTTATTGTTTATATGATGATATGCTGAAGCTTCTGAAGAAATTTTTTTCCCTTCATTAACAAGCTCTGCAAAATAGTCATCACCACTTAATACACTTACTGCACAGATCTTGTCATCAAGTTCATTTCCTGTTGCCTTAAAATCTACAAACACTAACATTTCACTATCCTCACCTGTTTACACCTTACACCTATAAAAATAAAAGAAAAGTAACCAGAAAGTAAAATAGCTCCATACAATACATAAATATTATAATAAGTAAACAGAACAAAATCTATAATCATAAACGCTGCAGTAAGCCATATTAAAAGCATAAACCACTTGCGCCAAAATTTCACCAAGTCTCCATACCCTATCACTTCCACATACTCTTTTTTATTTGGACACGATAAAAGCTTGAAACTGTAACCTGCAAAACATCTGTTAAATATATATTTAACACTTCTGAATAAAGCAAGCAATACCGTAAAATTTAACGTAATTAAAAACCAAAATTTAAAAAGTTCAAAAAGTGCTTTCAACACCTCTTTTTCTAAAGGCGCGACACCTTGTTTTACATAAAGGATGGCTATAATAATTAACGATAGAACAGCAGCTGAAGCAATACTGCTTATCAGCACTCTAAAAGCCCAAAATAACCAAAGCGTAAAATAAAATTTTTTCATATCCTAGGAAAACTCTCCTAACATTGTATGGTAATGCTCAAGAGTCATAAAACTTTTCTCAAATCTGTAGCGGATAATAAACTCAATAACCTTGTTTTTAAAATCAACATCCACATTCTCTGCTCTTCCATAATATCCCAGAGAAATATTTTTACTCTTCACCTTTGCCGTTTTGTCATATGCTATTGCTAGAACTTGCAAATAGCGTCCTTCTTTGATTTCACCCAAATTTTCGCTCTGCAAAGAAGCCCCAGAGAGATTAATCGCTTTAAATTCAAAAAGCTCTTCGAAGTTTTGTACTTTTTGATCGATTCCAATCTCTTTATAGAGCTCTTTTAATTTTGTAATATTTTCTTTTCTAGCTAATTCATAATTTGATATAGAAATTTTATTCGTTAAATTTTTTAATCTGTCTAATGCTGAGCTCATCTGTTATCCTTTGCTTAAAATTATACAATATAAATGAACTAATTAATCGATTTTCAGCTATAATAAGTCAATCATATAAACTATAAAAGAGCAAGATGGATTATTTAAAGATAGAAGGGATCGAGTCCCTCAAGGGCACAATAAAAATAGCAGGTGCGAAAAACGCTTCGCTTCCTCTTATTGCGATGACTATTCTCGCTAAAAACAAACTCAATATTTCAAATCTTCCAGACGTTGTAGATATTAAGACTCTTTTAAAACTTTTAAGCAACCTTGGCGCAACGTGTGACTTTAACGAAAATCATGTTTCAGTTGATACGACAAAAATGCATGAAACAAGAGCAACATACGACATAGTAAAGACTATGCGTGCTTCTATCTTGGTTTTAGGACCGACCTTGGCACGTTTTGGACATTGTGAAGTTTCACTTCCTGGGGGATGTGCTATCGGACAACGTCCAATCGATCTTCACTTAAAAGCACTGGAGCAAATGGGTGCAGAGATAAATATCAAAGCAGGTTACGTAGAAGCCAAAGCTCCAAATGGTCTTAAAGGGTGTGAGATCATCTTTGATAAAATTACCGTGACCGGAACTGCAAATATCGTAATGGCAGCAGCTCTTGCTCACGGTGACACTACTCTAGTTAATGCTGCTCGTGAACCTGAAGTGGTACAGCTTTGTGAAATTTTAAATGCTAGCGGTGTCAAAATTGAAGGTATCGGTACTGCTGTCTTAAAAATCCAAGGTACTGGCGGTGAACTTATCGATATGCCTGACTTTTCAATTATCCCCGATAGAATTGAAGCGGGAACATATCTCTGCGCGGGTGCTATTACAAATTCTGAACTCACAATTACAGATGTTGAACCAAAACATCTTGATGCTGTTCTCGGCAAACTAGAGGAGATGGGATTTAGCTTTACCATTACAACAGATACGATTACTATCCATCCTGCTCAGGAGATTAAGCCTGTTAAAGTGATTACACAAGAATACCCGGCTTTCCCAACAGATATGCAAGCACAAATCATGGCTTTAGCAACTCAGGCAAACGGGACTTCAATCATTGAAGAAAGACTATTTGAAAATAGATTTATGCACGTAAGTGAACTCCAGCGTATGGGAGCGGATATCACTTTAAATGGTCATATTGCAACTGTAAACGGAAGAACTGATCTATGTGGAACCGATGTTATGGCAACAGACTTAAGAGCTTCATCTGCCCTTGTACTGGCTGCATTAATCGCCAGTGGGGAAACAAACATTCATCGTATCTATCATCTCGATCGCGGATACGACTCTTTAGAGAAAAAGCTTCAAAATGCGGGAGCAAAAGTAGACAGACTAAAAGAGTAGTAACAAGCTACTCTTCAAAAATAATCATCTCGTATGTACTTCTTTTAGCAACAAGCGCCTTATCTGGAGATACTGAACGTGCATTTTTTGCACGCTGCACTTCATGACGTAATTCTGCGATCTCTTTTTCCATCGAATCGACACCCTCTTTTAGTCTCAATATGATGTCAACTCCTGCTATATTAACACCCAGTTCACGAGTAAGACGTAAAATCATTTTAATTTTATCGACATCTCTTTGCGAATATAATCTTATGCGCCCGTCTGAACGTGAGGGGCATATAAGGTTTTCTCTTTCATATTGTCTCAATGTTTGAGGATGTATGTCCAGCATTTTTGCAACGATACTTATTAAATAAACCGGTTCGTCATAATGGTGCATAGTATCTCCTTTTATCTACTTGGGTAACTTATCTTGCATCATTTTCACTAAATCTGCATCTAAATCTTCAACTTTAGGTAAAACAATATTTGCTTTTAGATAAAGGTCACCGCGTTGATTCGTTTTTCTATTCATAGCCCCCATCTCTTTTACACGAAAGCTTTGTCCATTTTTAGTGTTTTGAGGAACTTTAAGTTTGATCTCTTTTTCTAATGTCTGAATTGACACCTTGTCACCAAAAAGTGCTGCATGGAGTGGTACGTCAAAAGTTTTTGTCAGATCATCACCTTCTCTCGTATACTCAGGTGAGGGTGCAACCGTAATTTTTAAAAACAGGTCGCCTGCCCTTCCTTTTTGAACATGCCCTTTTCCACGCACACGCATCTTCTCACCGCTTTTTACACCGGCAGGAATTTTAATATCAAAACGATCACCCTGAACGCTTACAGAATGGCTACCACCCAAAATAGAAACGCTGAATGGAATTGTGACACTTGTTTCAATGTCAAGATTCGGTTCTTGGTGGAATCCACCGCCGCCGAAGCCTCCTCCAAAGCCACTGCCAAAACCTCCGCCGCCAAAGCCGCCACCGAAACCTCCGCCTCCGGAGAACATTTGGCGTAAAATCTCGTCTAGATCTACGTTTGCACCTTGAGCACGACTAAAGTCATGGAAGTTTTGTCCACCGAACATTGAATCACCGAATTGGTCATACTGTGCTTTTTTCTCTTTATCGCTCAGTACCTCATAAGCAGCATTAATCTCTTTAAATTTCTCCTCTGCTTCGGGAGATTTATTTACGTCCGGGTGATATTGACGCGCAAGTTTTCTATACGCTTTTTTAATTTCTGATTCAGTAGCATTTTCTGAAATTTCTAATGTTTCATATAATGATTTACTCATAATTTGTTATCCTGTTAATATAATTTATAGTTTTCTTAATTAAGTTTAATTATAGCACAAAGCTTGAGTGTATGTCAATCAAGGTTAAAATATGTTTAACAATAAACCCTTAGAGGTCACATTTCTT
>JBFEUD010000010.1:0-18788 GCA_041547625.1 Sulfurimonas sp. | reverse complement strand
CTTGCTCCTCAAGAGTTTGAGGTAGAACAAATTAGTGAGAATGAAGCAAATATCATAGCATATCCTTTTGAAACAGGATATGCTATCTCTTTAGCTCATCCACTTCGCCGTTTTCTATTAAGCAGCTCAGTTGGTTATGCTCCTGTTGCTATTAAAATCGAAGGTGCAAAACACGAATTCGATTCAGTTCGTGGTATGCTTGAGGATATCTCAGATTTTATTTTAAATCTTAAAGAGATCCGCTTCAAACTTAACAACGAAGCAACAGAAGCAGAAATCAATTATAGCTTTGCTGGTCCATGTACTATTACTGGTGCAGATTTAAACAACAGTGAAGTTGAAGTTGTAACTCCAGAGGCTCATTTAGCTACTTTAAATGAAGACTCTACTCTTAACTTCAGTATCAAAATCGCGCAAGGTATCGGATATGTTGCGAGTGAAGATACATACGAAGATTTAGGAGAGGGATATATTGCATTAGATGCATATTTCACTCCTGTAAGAAGTGCAACGTATAAAATTGAGAATGTTCTTGTTGAAGACAATCCTAATTTTGAGAGAGTTGTAATGAACATCAAAACTGATGGTCAAATCTCTCCTGTTGATGCGTTCAGAAACTCTTTAGAGGTTATGTATGCTCAACTTGCTGTGTTTAACTCAGAGATCAGTATTAAAGCTCCGACAACAATTGAGAGAGTTGAAGAGTCACCAGACCTTAAAAAACTAACTACAAACATTGATAGTTTAGGTTTAAGTGCTCGTAGTTTTAACTGCCTTGATCGCTCAAGTATTAAACTAATAGGTGAAATTGTACTTATGAGTACAAATGACCTTAAAAATGTAAAAAATCTTGGTAAAAAATCTTACGATGAAATCGTAGAGAAAGTACAAGAATTTGGTTTTACAGTTGGTGCTGATTTAGCTGATGATGTAGTTACTGCATTAAAAAAGAAAATAGAAGCAGCTGCTAAGTAGTCTGCTCAAAGAAAAGAGGAACAAGATATGAGACATCGTCATGGATATCGTAAACTTGGACGTACAAGTGCTCACCGTAAAGCACTTTTACAAAATCTAAGTATTTCATTAATTGAACATGGTAAGATTGAAACTACTGCTGTAAAAGCAAAAGAACTTCGTTCTTACGTAGAAAAACTTATCACTGTAGCTGGTAAGGGTGATAGCAATGCTCACAGAGCTGTTTTCGCTTCATTACAAAACAAAGAAGCTACAAAGAAACTTGTAAACGAAGTTGCGCCTAAATATACAGAGCGTGCTGGTGGTTATACAAGAATCGTTAGAACTCGTATTCGCCGTGGTGATGCTACACCAATGGCTTTTATCGAACTAGTATAAGCTTTTTCTAAACGCAGTCTTTGACTGCGTTTATCCCCCTTCAATTCTTCCAAATCCTAAAATACTTTACTAAGGACAAATTATGAGTAGTTTCGCATTTGGAACTTACAGAGTAAGTGATCAAAACCCTTTACATATTCAAGCTTTAAAAGAAGCATTATATTCAGGTGTTAAATTAATAGATACATCATCTAATTATACTGACGGTGGAGCTGAAAGAGCAATAGCAAAAGCTTTAGGCAGTATTGAAGATGAATATAGAGATGTTGAGATTGTAAGCAAGTTCGGCTATATTCAAGGAACGAATATGCTTCTTCATAAAGAAAATTCTTTTGAGGAAGTAGTAGAATATTCTCCAGAGTGTTATCATTCTATTGCTCCCTCATTTATGCGTGATCAATTAAAGAGATCGTTAGAAAGACTAGAGTTAAATAAAATTGACTGCTATTTATTACATAATCCTGAGTACTATATTTATGATGCAGTCAAAAGAAATATACCAAAAGAAGAAAGACTAGAAGAGCTTTATAAGCGAATATATAAAGTTTTTGTAGCTTTAGAGCAAGAAGTGGCAAATGAGACAATAGGCTCATATGGAATCAGTTCAAACTCTTTTTCAAAAGAGAGTTCGGCAGACGATTTTTTGCCTTATGAAGATTTGATCACATTGGCTAAAAATGCAGCGATAGAAGCAGGCAATGAGAAACATAGTTTTACAACTATCCAGCTACCAATCAATCTCTTAGAGCAAGAGGGGCTTCATTGTGCCAAATGGGCAAAAGAAAATGGTTTAAGAGTGCTTGTAAATCGTCCATTAAATGCTTATCACGAGGGCTTGATGTTTCGTTTAGCAGATTATGACGAGCCGACTGATTATTATCAAAATCTGAACGAGCTACTTGAAGTTTGTGATACTGAGCTCTTAGAGCCGCTTTTCAATTTAATTGAACAAATGGATGCAAACAAGCATAAATTCGGATGGATTGGAGATTATGAATTATTTGTAAACTCGCAAATTCTTCCGAACATAAAAAAGATGATAGAAAATATAAGTCAAGAGGTGGTTGAAGCTCTGTTGATATATATCGATAAATTTTTGGTCTCTTACAGAGCAATGGTAGCTTTTGAATGTTCAATATCCACAAGAGTTCAATTAAAAAATGTAATTGAAAATTGTGAGAAGAAATTACAAGAGTGTGCATTGGAATTTTTACAAAATCAAGAGAGTGTCGATTTTATATTGGTAGGGATGAGAAAACCTAGCTACGTAGCGGAAACTCTAACTTTAAAAGAGTATGTAAACGTATATTTTTAGCACTTGTTAAGTGATTTTATCATATTTTATGATAATAAAAATATAGAAGGATAGAAATGATTCCATTTACAGATGAAGAACTAGTAGATCCTGTAAAAGCAGTGATCGAAAAAGTTAGACCATCGTTAGCGTTAGACGGTGGGGACATCGATTTTATTACAGTTAAAAATGGGAATGTATATGTTCAGCTAAAGGGTGCATGTGTTGGATGTGCATCTAGCGGAACTACTCTTAAATACGGAGTTGAACGCCAATTAAGAATGGATATTCATCCAGAATTGTGTGTTATAAACGTACCGTTCGGGATGGAAAATGATATAGATAATCTATAAGGATTTAATTAAAAAATGACAAATATTAGTAAACATAAAATATTGGATCAAGCTAAAGAGAGTTTTTCTCAAGAGGACTATAAAAGGGCTCTAGAAAAATTCGCTGAAGTTTTACAGAACTTTCCTAATTCCAAAGAGGCATATAATGGCGTTATTCTGTCAGAAATGGCTCTTAGTGGAGAGACTGGAGCTGAAGCTTTATTTGATTATTATGAAATACTAAAAGAGGAAGACACTGAAGAGGCCGATGCGATTATGAGCGAGATTCTCAAAAATATGGACGGTACTCTAGAAGAACTAGGAAAAGCATTTTCACAGCCACTTCGTGAAAGATTAGAGTTTGAAGACGGTATTTTATATAGTGATTTTCAAAAGCTTTTAGAAAATGGCGGTGATTTTAAAGAGATATTTGAAAACATTATGTTTTCGACTCGCGTGATCATTTCAGAGAGAGACGATTTTATAGATTTTTTAGAAAAACTGATTGAAAATGATTTTGCGGAGATGGCTTTAAATTATTTAGAAAATGCTTTAAGTGTGTATCCTAGTGATGAACTATTACAAAAACTGCTAAAAAAACTTGCAAACGCTAAGGGACAAAAAGTTTGAAAATTGCCTTACCAGATCGTGAATTTAAATATGTAACGGAAAACTCGCAAGAGTGTGACAGCCAGACGGCATTTGTTTTAACAACACAAAATGAAAAATATCTGCAAGATGCAAAAGATAAAGGTGCTCACTCAATTATAAAAGTAGAAGAGATAGCAGATCTTTTCGGTGTTAACGATATAAAAATTATTGGTATTACAGGGACAAACGGTAAAACTACAACTGCAAGTGCCCTATACTCATTTCTTCTTGACCTTGGTTATAAAGTGGCTATGCAGGGAACACGCGGATTATTTATTAACGATGAAGTGATTGAAGGAAAAACACTTACTACTCCATCTGTTTTAAATACTTACAGACATATCTATACTGCGCGTGATATGGGATGTGACTTTTTCATTATGGAAGTGAGTTCTCACGCTATTGTACAAAAGCGCATAGAAGGACTCCCTTTTGAGCTTAAAATTCTTACAAATATTACTCAGGATCACCTTGATTACCATAAAACTTTGGAAGAATATATAGCTGTAAAAAACAGTTTTTTTCAAGACGAAGGTAAAAAACTTATAAATAAAGATGAAGAAAAAGCGAAGTTCAATTTTAAAAATACGTATACTTACGGAATTGAAAACCCTGCAACATACAAGCTTATGGCTTACTCTTTAAATGAGGGAAGCAGTGGTATAATCCAGCATTTTCAAGAGATAGTCCCTTTTACGGCATCGCTTCATGGTTTTTTTAATCTCTACAACCTTATGGCAGCAATCTCTGCAGCACATCTTTTAACAGGAAAAAAATTAGAAGAGATTGCAGAAGTGGTTGATAATTTTGCAGGTGTTAGCGGGAGGATGGAACAGGTAAGTGAACTTCCTAACGTAATCGTAGATTTTGCCCATACTCCAGATGGAATGGCACAAGTACTTAATGCTCTGAAAGAAAAAGAACTTATCGTAGTTTTTGGTGCAGGTGGTGACAGAGATAAAAGCAAACGTCCACTTATGGGAAGAGTCGCTACAAACTTGGGTAAAAAAATTATCATAACAAGTGACAATCCGAGATTTGAAGAACCTGAAGATATTGTCAATGACATTCTCTCTGGTATAGAAGATAAAAGTAACGTAACTGTAGAACTAAACCGTAAAAAAGCTATTGAATTAGCTCTTGATATCCAAGAGGAAGATGAAGTGGTGGTTATCCTTGGGAAAGGGGATGAAACTTACCAAATTATTTACGATCAAAAACTCCCGTTTGATGATCGTGAAGTTGTAAGAGAGTTACTTAATTTAAAGTAATTCTCTTAAAATCTATAGTTTATACCTACATATATACCATTTTGGTGTGATGACGGAGAACTAGAAGAGTTTGAATCAGTTTTTTGATAAGAGAGATGCTTGTACTCGTAAGCAAGCTCAAGTTCAAAACTTTCACTAATTGGAAGTAGCGTTCCTAAAGTTCCATTAAAAGAACCGTAGCTGATTGCTTTTGAATTTGTTCTCGCAGTAGAGCTCATTCTACCCGCTCCAAAACCGACTCTTACAAATGGAATTGCATAAATATCAAAATCCCATGCTTTCATAAGTTCAATATCAAAACCGTATTTTTCTTTATCTGCCGTACTTAAAAGAACAGAGTTGTTATCAATATAGTTTAAAGAAAATTCAATAGCATAAGCTGTTTGTTCACCGTATCCTATTTTTAATTTTGCTCCGTTGTTATTAGCGTTTTTAGATATATTCTCTAAGGTAACTGATTCATTTATATACGTATAACCGGCTCCCATATATAATGAAGATTCAGCAAATATTGTTGAAGATAGGAGTAAAAGTGATGTAAAGATTTTTTTCATAATTTTATAACTTTCTTTATTGGAATTGTGCGAAATTATATCGAAAAACTTACACGAAAGCTTAAAAAACAAAATTTATTTACCCCTCTTAGAAAAGGGGCGAAGAATTTTGGTATAATTTCGAAAAAAATTAAGGAATGACTTTATGGGTATCCCTCAACCAGCTTTTTATATATTTAAATGTGAGCAATCAGCTCCTCCAGGTATGCCAAAGCCATCATGTGTTACGCCACAGACTCAAGATCTTTTTCAATATCTTGCACAAAGCCTTATGAAACAAGGTGTTATGGGAACTGTACAGCCAATCAGAACATCTTGTATGAACAGATGTCAAATGGGTCCAGTTATGTTAGTTGAACCGGGTCATACTATGTATGCAGGATTAACTAAAGAAAAAATCGATAGAATTATAGAAGAGCATATCCTAGGCGGAAATGTTGTAGAAGAGTATGTAATTCCTAAAGATATGTGGGATGAGCCTATTTCGCCTGCAGATATGAAAAAACAGATGGGAATGTAATATATGCAGATTGAGATGCTTTACAGCAAAATTCATCGTGCTACTGTTACGGATGCAAATCTCAACTATGTAGGTTCAATTACTATTGATGAAGAGCTTTTAGAAGCTTCGAAGATGAGAGTTGGACAAAAAGTTGAGATCCTAAACATCAACAACGGTGAAAGATTTTCAACATACATCATTTTAGGTGAGCGCGGGAAACGTGATATTTGTCTAAACGGTGCTGCTGCAAGAAAAGTGCACAAAGGGGATAAAGTAATCATTGTTGCTTACGCTACTTTTGATGAAAAAGAGTTAGAAGATTATAAACCTACAGTCGTATTACTGAACGATGAAAATAACATTGACGAAGTTGTAGAGAGCATATAATGTTTAATGGTATGGGTGATTTAAGTGAGATGCTAAAAGGTTTTGAGCAACATGCGCAGAACCTTAAAGATGAACTAGCAAAAAAAACTTTCTCCGTAAAATCTGGTGGAGGGATGATAGAACTCACACTAAACGGTAACGGAGAAGTGATAGACTTAAACATCGATGAAGAACTGTTAGAAGACAAAGACTCTTTACAAATCTTACTTATTGGTGCAATAAACGATGCCAATAAAATGGTACAACAAAACCAGCAACAAAGTGCAATGGGCATGCTGGGCGGTATGAACCCTTTTGGTGGGAGTAAATAGGTGCTTATTCGCCTATTTCTTCTGCTTAGCTTTCTTTTTTTAAACCTTCATGCTTGTAAAAACGGCTACTTCTCGTGTGTAGCAAAAGTAAAAGACTCCGGTACAATCCAAGGAGATTCTCTTTCAATTCCGATCGCAAACAATAAACGGCTTGTCTATTCCAAAAAAACACCAAATGCTAAAATTTATAAACACGATCCATTTTTAAATCTCTATATAGTTGAAGACAAAAAACATTTTAAATACCCTTTTGATATCAATATGCGCCTGCAGCTAGGTACAGCAACTGTTAATAACAAGAGTTTTAAAGAGGGGAAAGTTATTAAAGAGCAGGTGGGGCTAAACACTTTAGGTATATATAGCACAAAGCTAAAAGCCCCGGCACTTATAACTAGTTCATGTTGTGCTTTAGAAGGAATACTTACTCCTAATGGATTTATAGACAAGTACTATCTCAATCATTTTATAACTAAAAAAAGTGCTGATTACGGTGATATTGGTATTCGTGTAAAAGATCAAAAAGGGTGCATAAAAATTATAGCGAGTAATCCCTATTTGAAATACAACCCTTTAAAAAGAGGGGACTGTGTAATTACATTTGACGGGAAAAAAATCTCTTCTGCTGCACAGCTTATGAGAAAAATACTTTTTAGCAAAGTGGGCTCCAAGCACACGATTAAAATCAAAAGAGAGAAAAAAGTTCTTAGTTTTAAAGTAGAAAGTTACAAAAGAACCGGCGGCGGTGAAGTGAGTGACACATTCTTAGAATTCCGCGGTATCTTTTTTAACAAAAAACTTCATATCGTAGGGCTTAACCAATATTTTAAAGATTATGGAATGCAACTTGGGGATAAGCTGATACAAGTAAATGGCGTACGTGTTAAAAACCAAGATGAACTCAGAGAATATGTAGAGAACTTCAAAGATTTTTCAAGACTGCTTTTTGAGAGAAAAAATTTCCAATTTTTTGTAAATATTAAGTAGGTTAATTATATAATTTCTTATGCAAAAATTTGAAGCTTTTTTATTAGAACATCTACCGACATCTACATCGATACACCCGACGTATGAAGCAGCTTTGCAAGAGATGTTAAAAGCTGGTGGAAAACGTTTTCGTCCGGCACTTTTGCTAGGTGTAGTAAAAGCTTTAAATCCTTTGATGTTGGACTCTGCAAGATATGCGGCGTATGCGATTGAATTACTTCATACGTATTCTCTGATCCATGATGACCTTCCTGCTATGGATGATTCACCTCTAAGACGCGGAAAACCTACATTGCACGTAGTGTATGATGAAGTAACTGCTATTTTAGTAGGGGATGCACTTAATACGTACTCTTTTGAAGTGTTGAGTAATGCACCTTTTAGTGATGCAGTGAAAGTAAAACTTATTCGTGAACTTGCAACGAATGGCGGGCTCAACGGTATGGTTCTCGGACAAGCGATAGACTGTTACTTTGAAAACAAACCGCTGAAGGTGGAAGATATTAAAGTACTTCACACAAACAAAACTGCAAAACTGATAGCTGCTTCGATGAAGATGGGTGCATTGATTTGCGGTAATGAAGATTTAGCTGAGAAGCTTTATGAGTTTGGTATTAAACTGGGTGTTTTATTCCAAATTCAAGATGATATTTTGGATGTAACACAAAGTAGTGAAGAAGCCGGAAAACTAACAAACAATGATGAAGATAAAAATAGTTTTGTAACTATTTTGGGACTTGATGAGGCGATGAAAGAGGCTAACACTTTAGCTGATGAATTGTCAGAAGAGATGCAAAGTTTTGATGAGAGTTTACGCAGTGAATTGTCACCAATACTTACAAAATACATAAACAGACACAAGGACAAATAATGAGCGATAATATTATGCGCAAAAAGATGGCGGACACTATTAGATTTTTAGCAGCAGATATGGTTCAAGCTGCAAATTCAGGTCACCCTGGTGCACCTATGGGACTTGCAGATATTGCAGTAGTATTAGGTGAACACTTAAACCATAACCCTAAAAATCCTTCTTGGTTAAACCGTGACAGATTAGTTTTCTCGGGTGGACACGGAACGGGTCTTATCTATTCACTTTATTATCTTTGGGGATATGGATTAGAACTTGAAGATCTAAAAAATTTCCGCCAATTAGATTCTAAAACTCCTGGCCACCCAGAGTATGGACATACTGAAGGTGTTGAGATCACAACTGGTCCTCTTGGTCAAGGTGTTGCAAATGCAGTAGGTTTCTCTATGGCAAGTAAGTTTATGGCAGCTCAGGTAAACAGCGATACTGCAGATTTAATTGACCATAATGTGTATTGTTTATGTGGTGATGGAGACTTAGAAGAGGGTATCTCTTATGAAGCGTGTTCAATTGCAGGACATAACAAACTAGACAACCTTATCGTGATTTACGATTCTAACCGTATTACGATTGAGGGAAGTACAGACCTTAGTATCTCTGAAAATATCCGTGGAAGATTTGAATCTCAAGGCTGGGAAGTTTTAGAGTGTGACGGTCATAACTATGATGCAATCGATATCGCTCTTACTGCAGCAAAAGCTTCACCAAAACCTTCTCTTATTATTGCAAATACTACTATTGCAAAAGGTGCTGGAAGTTTAGAAGGAAGCCACCATTCTCACGGTGCACCACTTGGTGATGATATTATCGCTGAAGCAAAAAAAGCAGCAGGTTTTGATCCTGAGAAAAAATTCTTCGTGTCTGAAGATGTAATGGCAAGATTCAGATGTGCTATAGAAAAAGGTGATTTACTTGAGCGTGAATGGATCCACAGACAAAAAACTATGCCTCTATTAGAGCAAAATGAAGTTTTATCTTCATTAGAAAATCCTGATTTTTCTCGTATTGATTACCCAGTTTTTGATAAAGCAGATGCTACAAGAAGCACAAATGGTAAGATTATGAATGCTATTGCAAAAGCAATACCAAGCTTTTTAGGTGGTAGTGCAGACTTGAGCCCGTCAAACAAAACAGATCTAAAAGATATGGGTGTATTTCCAAAAGGGAGAAACATCTACTTCGGTATTCGTGAGCATGCAATGGCATCAATTACTAATGCAATTGCTCTTTATGGCCCGTTAATACCGTTTAGTGCTACATTCTTTGTGTTCTCAGATTACTTAAAACCAGCAGCGCGTATCGCGGCACTTAGTGGAATTCAACAATTCTTTATTTGGACACATGACAGTATCGGTGTTGGTGAAGACGGTCCAACACACCAACCGATCGAACATCTTTCACAATTCCGTGCATTACCGAATTTCTATGTATGGCGTCCGGCAGACGGTGCAGAGAATGTTGAGGCTTGGAAAAAAGCATTAGAGATGACAAAATCTCCTTCAGCATTTGTATGTTCACGTCAAAATCTTTCAGTTTTATCAAGTGCTATCAAAGGTGAGGCTAGTAAAGGTGGTTACTTACTTGCAAGTGATTCTGATGCTACGATTACACTTATGGCTTCAGGTAGTGAAGTACAGTTAGCTCTTGATGTAAAAGCAAAACTGAATGAGCAAGGTGAGAAAGTAAACGTTGTTTCTGTACCATGTTACGATCTTTTCATTGAACAAGATAAATCTTACATCGATGACATTATTGTCCCTAATACTAAAAAAGTTGCGATCGAAGCTGCTCGTGGATTAGAGTGGTACCGTCTGGCTGATGAAGTTATAGGAATGGATTCATTTGGTGCTTCAGCTCCTGCAGGTCAATTATTTGAGAAATTCGGTTTCTCTGTTGATGCTGTAATCGAAAAAATTAAATAACTTCTTTTAACTCCCTCCTTGGGAGTTGACTCTTTCTCTTTTTACATTTCTGCTTTTTTAAATTTGCTTGTGTTAATAGAATAAAAATAGATCAATACTATTTTTTATAAAGATAGTGATAAAAACTAAGTATGAAATTTTCAGAATTAAAAGTAACAACACCTTGATCGAAGATCTGTTAAAAGTTGCACTACTTAAATATCCAGATACCTTCAATAAGTAAAAATTTGAAGCTAAATTGTTCTTCTTAAAGGTAAGCGAGAACTTTTACCCCTAAGAAGATAATACCTAAAAATAAAACAGAAGAGATAAGCACCAAAGCAGTGACAATTTTAGGTTCACAATCATAGAGTGAAGCAAGATTGACATTTGCTACGGCAAGAGGCATAAGTAGTTCTATAAAAATAATTCCTTTGATCATAGGGTCGAGATCGATTAAATAGAGTACTCCAAAAGCTACAACAGGTAGAAGGATAAACTTGAAACTCAGCACCCAGTTAATAAGTGTTTTGTTGATCTCTTTTATTTTTGTACCATAAAGATAGATACCGAATAAAAACAGCTGCATTGTCATAGAAGCATAAGCTCCCATCATCAGCATATTCATAATTGTGTCAGAGGGTTTGTAGTCATAGACGCTTAAGAGGATAGCAATAATAGCTGCCCAAAGTATTGGAAGTTTTACGATATTTATCAATGATGTTTTGACATCAAAGCTTCCGCGTGAATAGTAATAAACACCGATTGTATACACTACAAAAACATTCATAAGATTTACTACAGTCGTATAAGGGATAGAAGCTTCACCGAATATGGCAATGTTTAGAGGAATTCCTAAGTTCCCAGTATTACCGATGAGTGCTGCTACCATTGCAATGGAGTACTCTTTTTTCTGAGTAAAGAGATAGCGTGCAAACAGGGCTGAGACAATCAGTGCAATAATGACAATTACAAGATAGATACTCGGTGCATAGAGCAGGGTGATATCTACAGGATGGATCAAAAGACCCCAAAACGTTAAAAAAACCTGTAAGAAATAGACGTTTAACAGGGTGATTGTTTTATCGTCAATCTGTTCTTTGAAAACTCGTTTGGAGAGATACCCCATCACTATAAAGACATAGATACTTAAAATGCTGAAAATAATTGAACTCATAACTCAAATTATAGTAAAATTCTACTATGCAAACAATAGAAGAGATTGAACAAACAATAAAAGAAAATTTAGCGGTGATGGTATATTTTTCTGCACCGACATGTAATGTGTGTCATGCACTCAAACCAAAACTACTTGAAGCGATAGATGCAAATTTTAAAGAGTTTGAAGTTGTGAGTGTCGATACATCTGTTTCACAAGATATCGCAGCGCACTTTAGCGTTTTTACAATTCCTACAGTGCTTGTGTTTTTAGACGGCAGAGAGTTTTTAAGAAAGTCCCGTCATATGTCTGTTGATGAAGTTATCCGTGAAATTAAACGCCCTTATGAGATTATGACCTCATAAAGGCTATCAGCGATGCAGTAACTGCAACGTTGAGCGATTCGACTTCTCTATTCATTGGAATAATTAGTGAGTCGTTACACAGACTTATCACCTCTTTGCTTACTCCCTCACTTTCATTCCCTAAAACAAAAACAGATTTTTTTTCTGCTTTTAGATCATAAATAGAGTTTTTTGCTTCGAGTGAAAGGGCATATATTTTTGTGTCTGAGAGTTTTGGTAAAACCTCTTCCAAAGTATTACAAAAATAGATCGGGATTTTAAAAAGTGTCCCTGCACTTGCTTTGATCACTAAAGGAGAGATCTTGGCAGAGTTTTTCTTTGGCAGTATAATTCCGTCAACATTTCCTGCCGCACAACTGCGGATTATCATTCCAAGATTCTGAGGATTTTGTACACCGTCAAGAGCTATAAGTTTATATTCTTTAAGATCTTGGAGTGCATCCGCACTTTGGTATGTTTTTGAAAAAATGTCGATCGCTACACCTTGATCCTGTTTTGCATTCTTGCTAATGCGGCTTAGGGCATTTTTTTCGTGCTGGATAATTTCGACATTTCGATCTTTTGCGAGTTTTAGGATCTTTTTCATCACGCCGTCGGGCTTGTTCGATTTTGCAAGATGGAGTTTGTGGATTTCAATACCATTATCTTGTAGAACTTCTACAACGACATTTCGTCCATAAAGCGTAATCAGTTTGTCAAAAAAGGCTTTTTTATTTTTATATTCTTGTGAGTCTTGATTCATTCTACGATCTCGTAAATAATTTCTGTTTTGTTTTTTGTTTTTTTGATCTCTTTAACCTTCAGGTTCTCGATCTCTAATTTATTGAACTCTTCTAAAGAGTTAATACCTGCACGGGCAACTTCACGTAAAACTATTCCGCGGTATGCTTTTGCCCAGTGTGATACACTCTTCTCATCCTTTAAAAACTTGAGAGTTGTATACGGTTTAGTAGTTTTATAAAATTTGTCATAATATCCTGCACGTAGATCTAAAATATCGCTGTTGCCAAGATAAAGGTCAAGCTGGTAGGAAAAACGATCTTTGTAAAACTTGTCCGGTTCAATCTCTCCGATAGAGTTTCCCTGCTTTACTTTGTAGTTGGCTATTTTATCTCCCCCTCGAAGTGGTCCGTAAAGGTTTGAGAAGATAATAGTATTTTCTTTGAGGTAGTTCTGGGCATTTTGATCTAGAGAGTTAAAGTCAAGATAATCATAGGCAACCCCGTCGTATCTCTCAATGGCACTCATCAGGGGTGCTTGAAATATATCTTCAATGTACGGTTTGCAGTCATCAAACTTTTTAATGCCAAAAAGTGCTTTGATTTTTTCTTCGTCACCGCTATTTACGATCTCGTTATATCTATTTAATATCTCATCTCTGGCATCCGTTGCACCGAAGAGTTCTTGCTCAGTATGCTCTCCTCCACTGTTTTTCCCTTCAGAAGGTGAAAAAAGTATTTTTAACATCATCTCCCTTTTTTTAATAACATGATATAATCAAGTAAAATCTTTTTAAAGGTCTTACGTGAAACTATTTGTAATGCTTATCATAGCGAGTTTTTCATATATTTACGCTGGGGTGATAGGAACTGTTGAAGAAGTTCAAGGAAACGTAAAAGTAAAACCGCAAAACAGTATTAAAAAGATCAAAGCGCTTGCAGGATATCAGATTCAAGAAGGGGATATTCTAAGTACTTACGAAGATGCTCGTGCAAAAATTAATTTAGAGGACAATTCGACGCTGATAGTAGATACAGATTCGATGGTGCACTTTATAAGCGGAGTAGATGTAAAACAAGAAAACGGAAAAGTGTATTACAAAATAACTTCCAAAAAAGCTAAAGATGCTTTTAAAGTAAAGACAAATTTTGCAATTATTGGAATTAAAGGAACAACTTTTATTGTAAAAGCAGATGAACAAAAAGAGGTTTTGTTACAAGAGGGTGTAGTCGGAATTAATAGTATCAAAGAGGAGTTTGAACTCTATAGAAAAAAAGTCCATGCCGAATTTGAAGATTTTAAAGCAAAACAACAGCAGGGCTTTGATGAATATAAAGCAGCATTTGAACAATATGAAAAAGCAGTGAAAACTCAAGCTTTTGACCTGCAACAGCAAAACAAAGTAAGTTTTGAGGATAATGTAGTCAAAGAAGACAGCTTCGATCAAAATGATGCAGATGAGTTTAAATATTTTGAGAAGTTATTTGATTCGAACTAGTGTATTAGCAGCTTTTTCTCTGCTCTTGATTCTACTGTTACAGTTTGAAAGGTTTGAATTTTTAGAGTCCTTTGCAGAAAAGTTTAATGATACTAATTTTGCTTTTCAAACAAAATCAATCAATCCCGATGTTGTAGTAGTGGCGGTGGATGAAAAAAGTGTCAACTACTTCGGTCGCTGGCCGTGGGATAGAACAATTTTGGCACAAGCCCTGGAAAAATTACAAAGTGCTGACGTAGTAGCTCTGGATATGGTTTTTTCAGAACCAACAGCTACTGACCAGAAACTGGCAACCGCTATTGAAACTTTAAATAACAGTGTGTGCGGATTTTTCTTAAGAGAACAAGCTACACAACATCTAACCCCTCAAGAACTTGATATACTGCAAAACTCAAGCCTTGACCTACTGCAGTCAAAATTACAACAAGATGAAGATTTTCTAAACGTAAAATTTGCCGAGCTAAATGTAAAACCGATTTTAGATGCATGTACTATGCAAGGAGCATTTTCAACTATAACTGCAAGTGATCAACTCTATAGATTGTATCCGACAGCATTTTCCCTGAAGAATTCACTTTACCCCTCTTTAGCCTTACAAACTCTGCGTCTAAAGTTTAACAGCGATGTTGATCGCATAGCTGCAAATATATTGATGCTTCATGAACAACAAATTGCTGTAGATGAGTTTGGTTTTGTACGACTCAATTTTTATGACAAGCAGGCATATGAAACGATCTCATTTGTAGATCTCTACAACGGAAAAATAAAAAGTTCCGAGCTTCAAAACAAAATAGTACTCCTTGGTGTTACTGAGATGGGAATTGGAGATGTTGTAGCAACGCCTATAGGTAATATGTACGGAGTATACCTGCATGCTACTTTTCTTTCTAACTTTTTAAATGGTGAACTGATCAAAGAGTTTTCGCTGCTTAATTATTTTATGACTATTTTAGCAGTTGTATCTGTTTTTGTAGGAAGTCTGTTTGTCACAAAACTATATGTAAGGATATTCACTTATATAAGTTCTTATCTGCTACTTTTTATAGTTGCAAAAACAGTTTTTGCTTTAGATTCTTTATATATAGATATGTTTTACCCTCTGATTGCATCAGGTTTGAGTATTGCATTAATAGAGTTTAATATCTTTTATATTCAAGAAAAGGATACACGTTTCATAAAAAAAGCTTTTTCAAGTTATCTTTCAAAAGAGCTGTTAGATAAACTAATACATAGTAAAAAAGGTTTGGAACTTGGCGGAGAGAAAAAAGTGCTGAGTATTTTGTTTAGTGATATCCGAAATTTTACGACACGTTCTGAGGAGATGGATGATCCACAGCAATTAATCAAACTTTTAAACAGATATTTTACTCCGATGACCCAAGCGGTTATGGACAATAAGGGGATGCTAGATAAATACATAGGAGATGCCGTCATGGCATTTTTTAACGCTCCTATAGATGTTGAGGAGCATGCTCACGCCGCTTGTACGTGTGCACTAGAGATGATAGAAAAGCTCAATTTGTTAAATAAAGAGTTTGAAAAAGAGGGAATTGCACCGATACATATAGGTATAGGGATCAATACGGGTGAAGTGGTAGTTGGAAATATGGGTGCTACAAAAAGGTTTAATTATACTATTATCGGTGATAGTGTAAATCTTGCTTCAAGACTCGAATCTAAAACAAAAGAGTTTGGAGTAGAGATAATTATTTCAAGTTACACTTATGATCTAGTTAAAGAAGACTTTCACTGTAAAGATTTAGGGTTTACTCCTATCAAAGGGAAAAAAGATGAGGTTCGTATTTATCAACTAATATCCCATAAATAAATGATATAATAATTGCCGTAATGGAGTTAGAATGAAGAGTGAAATAGGTTCATTAGGTGCTACTGAACTGTTAGAAGTTATTTTTGTTTATTTGGCAGAAGTCTCATCAAAAAGAGAGTACGATGAGGTTATTGAACTGCTTGCAGGCATGGGAAAAGCATTAAGCGGTGCTGATCGATGTAGTGTTTGGGTAGTGAGTGATGATAAGAAAACGATCCGCACAAAAGTAGCACAAGGGATAGAACCTATAGAAATACCTATAAACTCTGGAATCATAGGTGACTCTATCATCAACGGTACCCGTTATATTATAGATGACGTATATAAAGATGAACGTTTTAACAGATATATAGATCAACAAACCGGTTATAAGACAAAATCTATGATGGTTATACCAATGTATGATCGTGATGAACACGTCATTGGTGCTTTTCAAGTGATTAATCGTCAAGGCAACGGCGGCGTATTTGATCAAAGAGATATGGAACGACTTACACTTGCTACAACATATGCTGCTGAGACGATCATCTCAGCAAAGCTTACATTTGAAATTGAAGAGACACAAAGAGAAGTTGTTTTTAAAATGGGTGCCATTGGTGAGAGTCGTTCAAAAGAAACGGGTAATCATGTAAAAAGGGTAGCCGAATACTCAAAACTCCTAGCAATCAAATACGGTTTGAGCGAAGCAGAAGCAGAACTCTTAAAACAAGCAAGCCCGATGCACGATATAGGTAAGGTAGCTATACCTGATAATATCCTCAATAAAAAAGGCCGCTTCAACGATGATGAAAGAAAAATCATGGATACTCATGCCCAATTAGGGTATGATATTTTAAAAAGTTCGGAGAGAAGTCTTTTAAAAGCAGCAGCAATCGTTGCATATGAGCATCATGAAAAATATGACGGAACAGGCTATCCCAAAGGTTTAAAAGCAGAAGATATACATATATATGGACGTATTACTGCTTTAGCAGATGTATTTGATGCGCTTGGAAGTGACAGAGTCTATAAAAAAGCATGGGATGATGAAAGAATTCTTGAGCTTTTTAGAGAAGAGAAGGGAAAACACTTTGACCCTAAGCTGGTAGATATCTTCTTTGAAAATGTCGAGCAGTTTTTTGCAATTCGTGAAACTTTTAAAGATGAGTATCAATATGAAGAGGAACAAATAAAACAATCCCGTCACATAAAAGTCTTAGGAGCATACGGGACAAAAGCAAAAGGTTTTGGAACAACTTCATTTGCATTAAACAAAACTAATGTAATAGATGCAGTCAATCTTCTTGAAGCTTTAGGTGAAGAATCAATCCATGTAAAAAACATATGGCTGACGCATCAGCATTTGGATCATATAGTAGATATTGCATATATAATAGACAACTATTACGGTATTAGAAAAGATACTATTAATATCTTAGGTACAAAAGGCACGATCGAATCTATAAAGAAACATTTTTTAAACGATGAGGTATGGCCGGACTTTTCAAAAATAAAACTCTCAAACAATGAAACAGTTGTCAAATATACAGAAATAGAATTAGATAAAGAGTATAAGATATCAGTAAATGAGTCTATAAAAGCATTTAAAACAGATCATACAGATTCAAGCTGTGGCTATATTTACAAAAGAGACAATAGCGGCATATTAATTACAGCAGATACTTGTAATATAGATAATGCAATCTTAGAGATAGAAAATGACAGAGATATACAATCGGTACTTATAGAGTGTTCATTTCCAAATCATCTCGAAGAGTTGGCAAAAAACAGTAAGCATCTGACTCCGAAAATGTTATTTGAACAGTTAAAAAACTTAAAAAGAAAAGATTTTCAGCTTTATATTAATCACATAAAACCTAGTTTTATTTTACAAATAGCACAGGAAATAGAGCAATACAAGGGTGAATACGAGCCTATTTTAGTAAAAGATGGAGAAATTTTGCAATTTTAGTGAAAAACTCTTGACATTAAAAATATTTTGCACTATAATTCTGGCTCAAATTCGATGCCGACATAGCTCAGTTGGCTAGAGCAGCTGATTTGTAATCAGCAGGCCCGGGGTTCAAATCCTCGTGTCGGCACCATTGAATTTTGAATATTAGAAACAGTGTTAGACCAGAAATAAATGGTGAGATAGTCAAGTGGCCAACGACGGCAGACTGTAAATCTGCTCCCTATGGGTTCAGAGGTTCGACTCCTCTTCTCACCACCACTTGTTCAATATGCGGGTGTAACTCAGTGGCTAGAGTTCCTGCCTTCCAAGCAGGCTGTCGAGGGTTCGAATCCCTTCACCCGCTCCACTAGAGAACAGATTCTGGAAGCTGAAGTATAATTTTCAACAAAATTACTTCATGTATAATATTTATCCAATAAATAGATATCTATATAGCTTTTCTATCATAAATACTAATATTCCGTTTTTATACTTTAAGAATTATGCAATGATTTCTTAAAAACTGATGCAATTTTGCTTATGTGGCTCAGTGGTAGAGCACTTCCTTGGTAAGGAAGAGGCCGTGGGTTCAATTCCCATCATAAGCTCCAGCAAAGTTGTTTTCATTAGTTTAAGAAATAATTGAATGATTTTTGGATATAATTCCATTTCAATTCACAAATTAAGGTCGGAGGACACTATGGCAAAAGAAAAGTTTGAACGTAACAAACCCCACGTTAACATTGGTACAATTGGTCACGTTGACCACGGTAAAACTACACTAACAGCTGCAATTACTGCAGTTCTAGCAGTAACTAATGGTGCAAAAATGATGGATTACGATGCAATCGATAATGCTCCAGAAGAAAGAGAG
>JBFEUD010000009.1:0-19752 GCA_041547625.1 Sulfurimonas sp. | reverse complement strand
TAACTCCAATGCAATTGCAGAAAAGTTGAAACGCAATTATACCAAATTTTTCTTTAAATTTATTTATATACACATTTAAGGCTTTTTAGCTATAATAATCTTCAAAATATATATAGTTATTAAAAAGAATATAAAGATGTTAATTACAAAAGCAAGTGAATACGCAATACTTTCATTAATAGTTTTATCATCCGCAAAAGAACCTATGGACAGCGAGTCCTTATCTAGGGAGTTGGCTATATCCAAAAGTTTTTTAGCAAAAATTCTGCAATCACTTGCAAAAGCCGAGATATTAAAATCCTATAAAGGTGTTAAAGGCGGATTTGCACTCAATAAAGATCCTAAAGAGATCACTATGCTTGATGTTCTTTCCCATGTAGAAAGTAAAGCACCTGCTGTATTTGAGTGTTCTCCATCAGAAAAAGACTGTCCTTCTGAAAAAGCAGACGTTTGTTCAATCTGGCCATTTCTCAATAAACTGCAACATAAAATAGATGATTTTTTACAAAATCTTACTTTAGCAGATATATTAAAAGATTAGATAGACGAGATAAACATATTGGCGAAGAAGAAATTAACTCTAAAACAACAAATCGGTACAAGCCTTAACTTTTTACTAGGACAACGCGACTTAAGTGTTGTTGTCTTTGTAATGGCTATTTTAGCAATTATTATAGTCCCCCTTCCATCATCCATACTCGATCTGTTACTGACAGTATCTATGGCAATGGCGGTTTTAATACTTTTAATATCCCTTTATATCCCCAAACCGACAGATCTGACAACCTTCCCTACACTAATTTTAATTCTAACCCTATTCAGGCTTGCACTGAATATCGCAACAACCAGAATGATTTTAAGTCATGGTTATGAAGGCCCTGAAGCTGTAAGTGACATCATTACTAGTTTCGGAAACTTTGTAGTTGGTGGGAACTATGTGATCGGTATTATCGTTTTTGCGATCTTGGTAATTATTAACTTTATGGTTGTTACTAAAGGTTCTACAAGGGTTGCAGAGGTTGCTGCTCGTTTCGTACTTGATTCTATGCCGGGAAAACAGATGGCAGTTGATGCCGATCTTAATGCCGGTCTCATTGATGATGCAGAAGCAAAAAAAAGACGTGCCGAAATTCTTCAAGATGCCAACTTTTACGGAGCTATGGACGGTTCTTCCAAATTCGTTAAAGGGGATGCCGTTGCAGGTATCATTATTACCCTTATCAATATCATCGGCGGCTTTTTAATCGGTGTATTTCAGTACGATATGACAGTCAGCGATTCAGCTTCAACATTTACCCTCTTAACGATCGGTGACGGTCTAGTTGGACAAATTCCAGCACTTATCGTTTCAACTGCTACCGGTATTATGATTACACGTTCTTCAAGTGACGGTGACAACTTTGCCGAAGGTACTATTAACCAGATGGTAGGGAATGCAAAGATCCTTATGATCGTCGGCGGGATTATGATCCTTTTTGCACTAGTTCCAGGACTCCCAACAGCATCTATGGGACTCATCGGTATTTTATTTGCACTTCTAGGATGGTCTATTTATAAATATGAAAAAGGTGAACTCAGCATCTTAGATGTTGAAAACATTTTAACGGCAAAAGCAAGACAAGAGAAAGAGGACCAAGAAAAACTCAAACCGAAAAAATCACAAGAAGAGATCCGTCAAGAAGAGGAAAATGCTCTACAAGATATTTTGAAAGTAGAGATGCTAGAACTCACGCTCGGCTATCAGCTTATTAAACTTGCAGACTCTTCCCAAGGTGGAGATCTTCTAGAGAGAATCCGTTCAATGAGACGAAAAATTGCTAGTGATTACGGTTTTTTAATGCCACAAGTACGTATTCGAGACAATTTACACCTACAACCTACACAGTACCAAGTACTTTTAAAAGGGGTGGTTATAGGTGAAGGTGAAATTCTTCCCGATCACTTTTTAGCGATGGATAGTGGTATGGCTACCGGCGGTGTTCAAGGAAAAGCCACAAAAGAGCCTGCATTTGGTTTAGATGCATTATGGATATCACCTTCAGATAAAGAAGATGCTATTATGAACGGCTATACGGTTGTTGACCCTGCAACTGTAATCTCTACACATATGAGTGAACTAATTAAACGTAATGCCGAAGAATTACTCACCCGTCAAGAGGTACAGTCATTAATCGATAAAATTAAAGATGATTATCCTGTTATTGTAGATGATGTACTTAAGGTTGCCAATATAGGTCTTATTCAACGTGTACTTAAAGCACTACTACACGAAAAAATCCCTCTTAAGGACATGTTGAATATTTTAGAGACCATAGCAGATATTGCCGAATTTACAAAAAATGTTGAATTAATAACTGAACAAGTAAGAGCAAAACTTTCTCGTGTAATTACGCAAATGTATTCGGGAGAAGACGGTGTTATTCGTCTCTTAACATTTGATACTCAGACTGAGCAGATGCTTTTACAAAAGTCGCAAGAGCAAGATGGTGTGAGAAACATTATGCTCAATGTCGGTGAAATCAATGCACTAATTCAAGCAGTAAGTACAAAAGCTGCAGAGGTTTTACAAAAAAACATCTCACCTGTGATTGTAATTGTTGATCCGCAAATACGCCGCGGTGTAGCAGAGATATTTGAGAAATTCTCGCTAGACATTGTGACACTTTCTCATGCAGAGATAGATTCAAGTACAACTTTTGAGGTACTCGGTTCAATTTCAATGGAACAAAACACTTAATAAGGAAAATAATGCAAAATAGAATAGTCCACCACTTATCACATATTGATTTAGATGGTTATAGTTGTCAACTTGTTATGAGGTATACTCCCTATACAAAGTATAACTATAATGCCAACTATGGTGCGGAAGTAAAAGCAAAACTTGAAGAGATTTTAGAAAAAATTCAAAAATCTGATGATAGTGCTTTCATACTTATTTCCGATCTAAACCTTACTGCTGATGAGTCTAAATGGCTAAATCATGAAGTCAAAAAACTCAATGAAAATAAAAAAGATGTCAAACTCCAACTTTTAGACCACCATGGAAGCGGGGAAGAAAGTGCTAAAAAATATGAATGGTATTTTTTAGATACAACACGCTGTGCGACAAAAATAGTATATGACTATGTTAAAGAAAACTTTGCATTCGATGAACCAAGCTGGATGGAAAAATTTGTAAACATTGTCAATGCAGTTGATCTTTGGAAACAAGACGAGCATGAGAACTTTGAATATGGAAAAGTTTGTATGCGTCTCATTACAGAAATGAGAGAACTTAACCGCGTAATGTTTCCTATAGAAGACACTAAATACAAACTTTCTCTTCTACATGAAGCTGTCAAATATATAGATAAAGAGAATGCACCTATTATTTTAGATGAAAAAATCCATTCCCTAAAAAAAGAGTTCTTTAAAAAAGAGAATGACAACACCCTTGACAATCTGGCAACAGAATACATTGTCGACTTATTAGGTGAAACAAAAGCTGAAAAGACAATTTATTACAAAGGATATAAAGGATATCTGTCGTATGGTGTAGGTAATACTTCTATTATCGGTAACGGTTTCTTGACAAAATTCCCAGAATATGACTTTATTGTCGATATAAGTTATAGAGGAACTATGAGTTTACGCGCTAATAACAATGTAAGTGTAGCTCAAATTTCAAAAGAATGGGTAGATGGCGGTGGACACCCTAATGCCGCAGGAGGTAGAATCACAGGTTTTAAAGAGCAATTCCGCTATGATAAAGTAAAAATGCAATTAGAATCCATAATTGCTAAAAAGGAATCTGTTGCGGGAGATTTAGAGTATAAAAAGCTCTAATCGCTTGAAAAATAAAAGGATTTGTAATGGATGAAGTAAACTTAGTCCAATTAAAAAAATATGCTTCTGTTTGTAACGTACTTTATGTTGAAGATGATGAATATACTCGAAACAAAACAGAAACATTTCTCAAAAAGTATTTTGATGATGTAGATATCGCTAAGGATGGCGAAGAAGCACTAGAGAAGTATAAAAGCAGAGAATACGACATAATTATTACAGATCTTTATTTACCCCAAATAGACGGCTTAGAATTAATAAGCTTTATTAAAGAGAAAGACCACTCCCAACACATCATAGCAACGTCAGCCTATACAGACAGTGAAGTTCTTATGAAACTAGTCAATTTAAACATTGACAAATTTGTTGAAAAGCCTTTTAGAAATAAACAGTTTCTCTTTGTTCTTTACAGGGTATCTCAATCTATCTATAGTTTTAAAAAGAAAAAAGATTTACAAGGCAAACTAGAAGACTTATCTAAAAATGCTCAAATTATTATAGATGCTACACCGATAGGTATTGTAGCTATCCAAGATAATCAAGTACAGATGGTTAATAAAGCATTTTTAGATATTGGAGGATTTGACTCATTTGAAACTTTACAAACAGAGATGCCCGATATCGGAATGCTTTTTGATGACGCTGATGAGTGTATAAATGCTCAAACAAATGAAGAGTTTATTCATCAGATGCTTACTTTTCCTGAAAATAAAAAACAGGTAAGAATCCTCAATGACTTAAGTACAAAAGAGTATAAAGTGACAATGACGGAACTAGAAGGTGAAAATCACTATCTACTCACTTTTACAGATATTACAGCTATCCATAATGCACTTTATACCCATTCATTAACAAATATTCCTAATAAAAAGTTTCTTGTTGAAAAGATAGACCTACTACGTAAAAGTCATTCTAGTCTCTATATTATTTTACTTACAGTTAAAAACTTTCAAAATGTTGAAAAATGGTATGGTAAAAAAGAAGCGAAACAGATAGAAGTTGAATTCTCTAATCTAGTTCAAGAAGTTACAAGAAAAGTAGATATCAAATACTTTATAGGCTATTTTGAACAGAATCAACTTGTCATCGTTCCTGATCAAAGCGATCTAAAAAGCATTCAAAAACTCATGAATTCATTAAGAGATCTGAGAATCACAAATGTAAACCTATCTCCAAATCATTTTCATTCAGCTACTAACTTTTCACTAAACGTCTTACATAAACTGATTAAAGTTTCTGACGAAGAGATAACAGATATTGAAGCAACTCTTATAAACGAGTTTGAATTTATTTAAAATGTTTAGTTGTTTACAAAATATCTTTCAATACCGTTAGCAAGGCCATATGCCATTTTCTTTTGGTATTTCCTATTGACTAATTTTTTTGCTTCTTTAGGATTTGTTATAAATCCAACTTCAACAAGTACCGAAGGCATCTGTGCACCAACAAGTACCCAAAATGGTGCAGGTCTAACTCCTGCATCTTTGACGTTTTTAAAGCTTTTTCTCAACGAGCCAAGCATTCCTCTTTGCAAATCAATTGCAAGCTTATTCGATGCGACAATGTTGTGAGAACTTAAAGTTGACAGGAAACTCTGTTTTCCGTAATAATCCATTTCACTCATATCTGCTGAGTTTTCTTGAGCAGCAACTTTTTTAGCACGACTTGAACGCGATTTATCTAAAAAATAACACTCTATTCCATATGCTTTTTTTGCCTGTTTTTTGCTTACGGCATTGGCATGAATACTAATAAATAGGTCCGCTTTTTTGCGATTTGCATATTTTGTTCTGTTTCTTAATCTTATAAAACGATCATTACTTCTCGTCATATATACTTTGTATCCACGAGCTTTTAAAATCTTATTTAACTCATTAGATATTTGCAAAACAACTACCTTTTCTCTATACCCTCTGTAACCTATTGCTCCGGGGTCTTTACCTCCGTGTCCTGGATCGATTACAATAATTTTATTTCTATCTAGACGTGACGGTATTTTATGAGGAACTATCTGTTTTGGAGTTTGTAACGGTGCAGAAGCCTTCTTCGGTACCATTTTAATAATAAGCTCTTTTTGTTCTTTTTTAAATGCTATAGCTACTTTCGATGAATTTTGAATCACCAAACGCAATGTCGTTGGATTAAATTGCGCTAGTTTTATTTTTTCAATATCTTGTTTTTTCAGGGTTTGTGATTTTGTCAACATCGAAGCATGTACATCAAAAACGTATTTATATGTACTTGTTTTTGGATCATATAGTTTAAAATAGTTGATTTGATTGTTTAAAAGTTTTTTATCAAAACTTAAAACTAATCGTTCATTTTTCCATCGAATAGATTTTAATTTATGAGAGGATGAAACTCTAATGTCTTTGGATTGTTTTTTCGTTATTTGGTGCGTTCTAGAAGATTTTTTTTGTTGGAACTTTTCCAATTCATCTGAGTATTGAGAAACATCTATATGTAGCTTTGTCCCGCACTTTACTATACCTTCAAGTGCACATACTTTGAGTTTTTGATCCTCATTCATAAGTGCTCGAAGATAAATGTTTTTATAGTCATTATATGCGCGGAACTGATTTGCTTTTGTTGAAGATTTTGCATACTTGTCTGCCCGCTTTAGGAGCTCGAAATCATCAGCACCGCTTAAAGTAATCAAAAAACAGAAAAAAAACGTTACAAAGAAGCGAATCATCTAACTTTTATTCACCCTCTGTAAGTTTGTCCATTAGTTCTTTAACTGAAATTATTTTATCGAGTCTATATCCGTTTGTACCGGAAAAGAAAAGTCCAGTTTCAAGATTTCCTTCATAAGCATCACTCAGTCTGTCAGCAATACAGAAACCAACCACTTTAGCTTCTTCTCCTCTATTACAAGGTGCTACACAGTTAGAGATACATTTAATGTCAGGACCTTCACGCTTCTCAACTAAGTGTGTCAGATTTGTTACAACACCACGTGCAGGATATCCAACAGGAGAACTCATCAGTTTGATGCTATCTTCTGTAGAATCTAAAAGAACTTTTTTAAAGTTTGCATGTGCATCACACTCATAAGTACCAATAAAACGTGTCCCCATTTGAACACCTTTTGCACCAAGAGCCATCATCTCTTCAATATCTTTTTTATCCCATATACCACCCGCAGCAATTACTGGCATATCACCCCAGTTTTTTGCTTCTTCAACGACAGGAGCTACTAAGTTTTCAAGCTGATATTCTTCCATTAAACACTGCTCGTACGTAAAACCTTGATGACCACCAGACTTTGGTCCTTCTAAGATAACTGCATCAGGCAGACGGTTATAACGTTTTTCCCATCTACGACAAATCAGCTTTAATGCTTTTGCAGAAGATACGATAGGTACTAGTGCTACATCAGGATATCCCTCTGTAAATTCCGGCATATTTGTCGGAAGTCCTGCACCAGTAATGATAATGTCAATACCTGCTTCACAAGCATCTCTTACGACTCTTCCGTAGTCATTGATCGCATAAAGAATATTTGCAGCCAAAGGTTTGTCACCACAAATTTTTCTTGCATTTTCAACAAGTGCTGCAAGTCCCTCTTTAGAATAAAAGTTAGCTTCACTCAGAGGTCTCTCTGCAACAAGTTTTTTAGCAAACTCTTTATCTTGATAGTAGCCTGTTCCAACAGCGGAAATTACACCCAAACCACCCTCTTTTGAAACTGTACCGGCAAGTTGATCCCAACTAACCCCGACACCCATACCACCTTGTACTATTGGTTTTTCGATCGTATATTTTCCGATTTGTAAAGATTCAAAACCCATTACTTTACCTTTAGCTTAGCGAATTTTCTTTTTCCAACTTGAAGTAAATACTCACCTACTTCGAGTTGAAGATTCATATCTGAAACTTTTTCTTGGTTGATTTTAACACCACCTTGCTTAATATCACGTCTTGCTTGTGAAGTAGATGGTTCCAATTTACAATCAACTAAGGCTTGAGCAATCCAAATCTCACCCACGTCTGATGTAAATTCTTCAATATCAGTAGGAATTTGATTTTGTGCATGTACTTTTTCAAACTCTTCTTTTGCTTGTTGAGCTACATTGTCACCGTGAAATCTTGCCGTAATCTCTAGTGCAAGGTCCTCTTTTACTTTTTTAGGGTGTAGAGAACCATCTTCAACACCAGATTTAAGTGCTGCTATCTCATCTAATGATTTTGTAGAGAGTAGTTCAAAATATCTCCACATCAATTCATCAGAGATACTTAAAGTCTTTCCAAACATATCGTTAGCTTCATCACTTACACCTATATAATTTCCTAAAGATTTTGACATTTTTTGAACACCGTCAAGACCTTCAAGAATAGGCATCATTAGTACAGCTTGTTGTTTTTTTACTTCATACGCTTTTTGTAGTTGTCTACCCATTAGAAGGTTAAACTTCTGATCAGTTCCACCAATCTCTATATCAGATTTTAGATGTACACTATCATACCCTTGTAATAGAGGATACATAAATTCACTTAGTGCAATCGGCGTATTTGAAGCATACCTTTTTGAAAAATCATCACGTTCTAGCATTCTTGCTACTGTTAAATGTGAAGCTAATGAGATCATCTCAGCAGCACTCATATTTCCTAACCAGTCATCATTATAAACAATGTCTGTTTTTGATTCATCTAAAATTTTAAACGCTTGTGTTGTATAACTGTCAATATTATGAATAATTTCTTGTTTCGTTAAAACTTTTCTTGTAACACTTTTTCCCGTCGGATCACCGATAGTTGCTGTAAAGCTTCCGATGAGAAACTGAATTCTAGCCCCGTACTTTTGAAACGTTGCCAATTTTTGTAAAAGTACCGTATGCCCTAAGTGTAAATCAGGAGCAGTTGGATCGAAACCCGCTTTTACCGTATATGTTTTTCCCTCTTCAAAATAAGCTTTTAAAAGTTTTTCAATTCTTTCAATATCAATAATTTCCGCTGTTCCACGGCTTATTTCTCTTAAAGCCTCTTCTATCATTTATTACTTTTCACTTTCTTTTGTTAATTTCTGTATGCATCATCGCTACGTATGAGATCAACGACTTTTATTTTTGACTCTATTTTAGCACGAAGTGTATTAATATCAGCTTCTTCGGACTGAAAAACTATATTCGTATAATGAATATAATCTAAATTGTCTTTTCCTAATTCAATAGAGATTAAGTCTATATTTTGTTTTGCCAAAAATGCCAAAAAGTCTGCCAATGCTCCTTTTTCATTTGGAAGAGATGCAATCAGTTCATATTTAAAAATTCTCTCTTTTGCCCATTTAACAAACACCATTGGTTCATTATTTTCTAGTTTTTTTGTAGCATTTTGACACATTTTATGGTGAACATGAGCTTTTGACTTATCTAAAAATGCCATAACTTCATCACCGTACTTAGGGTGACAGCAATAATCAAATACAACATCACTCACACTACTGTTTGAATAAAGTTCTAAACTAGAGACCTCATATTTTTTTACTTTAAATCTATGACGAGAAATAAATCTTTGAAAGCGGCTGTTTTTTCCAATATCACTGATATAGTTATGAATTACATTCTTAAGATGTTCTATATCTGTTGGAATATGGGAAAGGTTTTCACATTTGTTTTGTTGTAACCACTCATCTACACGGGAATGTTTGAGACCCATTATTGTTGCAATGATATTGATAGCAGATTTTGCATTGATTTCACGAAGCCTTGCATTACAGTTTAGCTTCATATTTGTCTGTGCTCTTGAAGTTTTTACAGCATCAATCCATGAACACCTTGTCTCAATTTCATCACCAATAATCACTTTTACAATATCACCATTGTTTAACTCTGTCAATAATGATGTTTTTGTTTTATTGACCATTGCAGATACGGCTTTATTTCCAATATCTGTATGCACTGCATAAGCAAAATCAAGAACAACTGCACCGCGTGGAAGAGTAAATGCATCTCCAGTCGGTGAGAACACTGAAATATCTTCAGAATAAAGATCTGTTTTGATAAGCTCGTAAAAATCTTCAGCCGATTCATTTTGATACTGCAAATTATCCAGCCAATCAAGTTTAATATTATTACCGCCCGATTTATACTTCCAATGTGCAGCAACACCCAGCTCTGCCGTTTTATGCATATCGTAAGTTCTAATTTGAACTTCAAAAATAGCAGTTTTATAAAAAACACTCGTATGAATCGTTTGATAACCATTGTCTTTCGGTACAGCGATATAGTCTTTAAAGCGTGATGCAAGCGGTCTAAAGTGAAGATGTACCAAACCTAGTGCATCATAACACTTCAGAGGATCTTTTACTAGAATTCTAATTGCTAAAAGATCAAGTACCTCATCAATACTCACACCTTTTCTCTGCATCTTTAAATAGATAGAATATCTGTGTTTAATACGTGACAAGATCTCAAAATCATCTTCACAAAAACCATTTTGTATAAGAATATTTGACATATGCTGTTTAAATTCATTTAAACGCATCTCGATAGCATGATAGTTTGTATCTAAATAATTATCAATAAAATGTTTTTCTTCAGCAAATAGATATGAAAAACTCAAATCTTCTAACATGTTTTTTAGAAAACTGATTCCTAAACGGTGTGCAATTGGAGAGTATACAACTAGAGTTTCTTCAGATATACGCTTTTGTTTATGTTTAGGTAAAGCATCTAAAGTAAGCATATTATGAAGACGATCACATAACTTTACAACTAAAACACGAACATCTTCAATACTAGCAAGTAGCATCTTTCTAAATGAGAGTGCAGAAACTATAAGTTTTTCATTTGAACTAGATGGGACTAATTCGCTGTCACGAATCGAGTCAATTTTTGTCAAACCTGAAACTAAATGGGCTACATCCTTGCCGTAACTTTCTTCAACTTCTGCAATCGTAATCGCGGTATCTTCAACTACATCGTGTAAAAGTGCTGCTATAGCCATAGCCTCATCGTTTGTAATCGATGCAACAATTGCAGCTACTAAAATAGGATGAATAATATAGGGTTCACCGCTTTTTCTAAACTGTGTTTTATGCGCTTCTGTAGCAAATGCTAGTGCTTCTTTTAATTTATCTGTAGGGATTATGTGGGAGAAAAGATAGGCTATGGCCGAGTCAATATCATGGAGATGTTTTACCTTCTCGATATTAACTGGACTTAATGACAAAGTTAAACTTTCTTAGTTTTTAGAATCGTTAAAGCCTTTAACCACAACAAGGCCTTCCGCAATTTCCATTAGTGCTAAGTCTGTAGATTTGATATTTGCACTACTTACACTTAATTTGCTTGTAGCACCGTTTTCAAGCTCTTCAGATCTTTTTGCAACTGCAATTGCCAACTTATAACGATCCATATTTGGATTTTCATTTAATACTTTTGCTGTTAATTCTTCAATTTTCATCTATTTATCCTTTATTTCACTATAGAACAGTTTTCCATATTGCCTTTGCCTAAAATGTCTAAAAGGTTCCCCTGTTTAAACATATCACAAACTACAATCGGTAATCTATTATCTTTTGCCAATGCAATAGAAGTATCATCCATAACTTTAATGTGATCTTGTAATGCTTGATCGTATCCTAGTGACTCATATTTTACTGCGTCACTATATTTCATAGGGTCTTTGTCATATACACCGTCAACTTTAGTTGCTTTTACGATTACTTCTGCACCGATTTCAACAGCTCTTAAAGTTGCTGCCGTATCTGTGGTAAAGAATGGGTTTCCAGTTCCTGCTGCAAATATAACAACACGCCCTTTTTCAAGGTGTCTACATGCTTTACGGTTAATATAAGGCTCCGCAATTTGTTCCATTTTAATTGCCGTTTGCATACGTACTTGTAATCCTGCATGTTCACAAGCTTCTTGCATTGCAACACCGTTAATTACTGTAGCGAGCATACCCATATAATCACCACTTGTACGCTTAATGATACCGTCTTGAGCAGCAGTAACACCACGAATAATGTTTCCGCCACCAATAACAATTCCTACTTCAATACCAGCATCAACTAGAGACTTAATCTCTTGAGCGATAAATTTCAGAATTTTAGTATCTATACCATGACCAGCTTCGCCAGCAAGAGCTTCACCAGAAAACTTCACCAAAACACGTTTATAAGCCATGCAATACCTTCATTTATAAAATCTGCGTATTATATAAAAAATTCTCTTTAAAATTGCTTTGACATAGCTTCATTAATTGCTTTTTCTAATAATATTTCACTATCGGTACCATCTACTGGGTATGTACTAATTCCCATAGAAACGTCATATGAAACTTTAATATCTTGTGGTGTATTTTGATAGAAATTTTTCTTTAACCTGTCAATAACAATCTTATAAAGATCGCCTTCTAAATACTCATTGAAAAGGACTATGAAAGTATCTTCTTCTATATGTGCTGTCAAATCTTCATCTCTTGTAGACTGGATAATAATATTACTTGCTTCATACATAAATTTATTTGCTGATTCTACTGACGTTTTTTTCACTTGTTCATAATTGTTTATTTTAATAGCCAAAACTGTAAATGTTTTATTGTGTCTTAACGTTCTTCCAATCTGTTCATTAAACACATATTGAATATTTTTTTTATTAGGTAAATTTGTAACGGCATTGAAATAAACTTCTTTTACTAATAATTCTTTACTCGCTTCTATCGTAGCTATTTTGTTCTGCAGTTTAATAATATAATAAACAAGCCCACCAATTAGTAAAACACAAACTAAAATATCGTATTGGTATAAATTTTCCATTCTTCTCACCCCAAGAATAAGCTTTCAACCATTTTAACATAATTTTTTATAATTAGAAATACTTCTATTTTCTACAGATTTTAGTCATAAAGCATGAATATATAAAAATACTGCAATCAACCATTTTCTCTTAAAAGCTTCTAGGAGTAATTTGCTATAATACGCTAAAAAACAAAGGCCTATGGATGTCAAAATTTTTAACTTTTACTTGTGATCTTGAAAACTTTATAGAGGATTTACAGGTAAAATTAAAACAGAATAATGAAACAATTGAAACTCTTTTAAAACAAGAGCAAAAAACTTACAAAAACTTTGTAAAACCTCTACAGATGATGGAAGAGAAACTAGAACACTTTTTTACACCACTGTCTCATTTAAATAGTGTCAATAATTCTGATAAAACTCAAGAGATTTATACTCAGGCAATCCCTATTATTACGGAATATTCTACAAAGATCTCTCAAAATATAGATATTTATCAAGCATATAAAGCCATTCAAACAGATGAGAATGCTACACTGAATTATGAGCAAAAAAGAGTGCTAGAGCTTAACATTCAACACTTTGAGCTCAGCGGTGCACATCTTGATGAAAAAACGAAAGCACGCCTTCAAGAGATCAATATCCGCAAAAGTGAACTTTCAAACGATTTTTCTCAAAATCTTTTAGATGCGACAAATGCTTTCTCATACATTATTGAAAAAGAAGCAGATGTTGAAGGTATTCCAGCAAGTGATCTCGAACATGCGAAGTTTGAAGAGGACGGCAAAACTAAATACAAATTTACTTTGCAGATGCCTTCATACATCGCTTATATGACGTACGGTTCAAACAGAGAGATCAGACAAAAACTTTATGAAGCATACGTATCTCGTGCACCCAAAAATGGAGCGATTATCGATGAACTTTTAGCTCTTCGCCAAGAGATGAGTGAACTTTTAGGTTTTAAAAATTACGCTGAATATTCACTTGCGACTAAAATGGCAACGACTACCGACAAAGTAGTTGAGTTTTTGGAATCTCTTTTGGACAACTCACAACATCAGGCAAAAGAGGAACTTGAAACACTTCAAAAAATAGCACCGCAAAAATTGGAAAGTTTCGATACCGCTTATTACGGTGAGATTCTTAAAAAAGAGCAATACGAAATCGATGAAGAGGAGTACCGCCCCTACTTTGAGCAAAAAAGTGTCGTAAACGGGATGATGAACTTTCTTGAAAAACTTTTTTCGATCAAGTTTGAGCTTCAAAATGAAGAGTTATGGCATGAAAAAGCGTATTCTTACCACATCTATGAAAATGATAAACTCAAATCAAAAATCTACTTCGATCTAGAAGCGAGAGACTCTAAACGCGGTGGTGCTTGGATGAACAACTGGCAGGCTCACTGTACAGACGAAAAAGGTGAAGAACAATTGGCTTCAGCATTTATTGTTTGTAACTTCCCTCCTTCAAGCCAAAAGAATCCTTCACTTTTACGCCATGATGATGTTGTAACACTATTTCATGAGATGGGACATGCTATCCACCATCTTCTCTCAAACGTAAATGAAAATGAAGTGAGCGGCGTAAACGGTGTAGAATGGGATGCAGTAGAATTTCCTTCACAATTTTTAGAGAACTTTGCGTATGAACCGCATGTTTTAAAAATGTTTGCAAAACACCATGAGACGGGTGAAGTTTTAAGTGACGAGATGATCGAAAAACTGGTACGTGCAAAGAACTTCCTTTCAGCTATGGGAATGCTGCGCCAATTAGAGTTTTCACTCTTTGATTTTGAACTCCATACAAAACTTTATAAAGGTGAAGAGGTACAAAATTTATTGGATACAATTAGAGAAAAAACTGCACTGATTAAAACACCATCTTACAATAAGTTTCAAAACGGTTTCTCACACATCTTTGCAGGTGGATATGCTGCAGGTTATTACTCTTACAAATGGGCGGAAGTTCTTAGTGCCGATTGTTTTTATGCTGTAGTTGATGAAGGTATTTTTGATTCAAAAACAGCTCTGAAATACCGTGATGTAGTTTTACACGGCGGTGGTGCGAAATCTATGCAAGAGTTATATATAGAGCTAATGGGCAGAGAAGCAGATACAAATCAACTACTTCGTTTAAATGGAATTAATGCTTGAGAGTCTTTTTACTTTTAATATCTTTATTTATACTCGCTTTTGGAGGTGAAACTTTGAAGATCGCGACATACAACGTAGAAAATCTTTTTGATCTTAAAAAAAGCGGACATGAATATAGAGAATATGTCCCTTTCTCTCAATCAGGCTGGGATGAACGTAACTATAAAATAAAACTCAAAAACCTCTCTAAGGTGATAAGAGATATAAACGCAGATATTATTGCTTTAGAAGAGATTGAATCGAAACAAGCTTTGGATGATCTCAAGTATCAGCTCAAACGTGATGGTTTGTATTATCAATATGCAAAAATTGCCAATGCCAAAGATACTACGATCAAAGTCGCTCTGCTTTCAAAGATCCCGTTTGTGTATGCAAAAGAGTTGGTAGTGGGATATGCATTTTCATTTAGAAATATTTTGGAAGTGAAACTTAAAGTCAATAATGAAGACCTTTACATCTTTGTAAATCACTGGAAATCAAAAGCAGGACCAGAGTCTCAGAGAATCTCTTATGCTAAAGCACTTAGAAAAAGAATCCAAGAGTTAGGTAATAAAAATATTATCGCTTTGGGTGATTTTAATTCCCACTATGAAGAGTATAAAACTTTCAAAAGAAAAAGAAAACTCAATGATACTGACGGGATTACAGGAATTAACCATATTCTTGGAACAATCAACTATCAAAATGACAGTTCTTCTGTTACAAATATAAAACAACATGAGTTTTACAACCTTTGGTATGACATAGAAGAAAACAAACGTTATAGCTATATATATAGAGGTAAAAAAGAAGCATTGGATAACATCCTTATCTCATCTTCTCTCCTAGATCACAAAGGGCTTGATTATAAAAAAGACTCTGTGAGCAGTTTCACCCCAAAATATCTCTTTAAAGGGAAAAGTATTTACAGATGGCAAATGAGCCGCGGAAAAACAAGACGTCATAAAGCCAAAGGATATTCTGACCACTTGGCTGTTATGGCAGAGTTTACTCTAGGCACCAATCAATAGGGGATTTACCGTTTTCCGTAAGATAGCTATTCGTTTTGGAAAACGGCTTTGAACCAAAAAAACCTCTATAAGAAGAAAGAGGTGATGGATGTGGTGCTTTTAAAATGTAGTGCTTACTTTGGTCAATAAGCTTCTCTTTCATCTGTGCAGGTCTTCCCCACAAAATAAATACAACATTTTCTTTATTGTCGCTGATCGCCTTGATTGTAGCATCTGTAAAATGTTCCCAGCCAAGGTCTTTATGAGAGGCCGCATTTGCCTCACGCACAGTTAAAACTGCATTGAGTAAAAACACTCCCTGCTTCGCCCATTTTGTCAGTTCACTCGTACGCGGATAAGGACATCCGATATCGTCACTTAACTCTTTGAAAATATTTACCAGAGAAGGTGGATGTTTTACGCCGTTTAAAACAGAAAATGCCAAACCATGTGCTTGATTAGGACCATGATAAGGGTCTTGTCCGAGAATTACAACTTTTACATCATTAAAATCTGTAGTATTGTATGCGTTAAAAATATCTGTATCTTGAGGATATATAGTATGTTGAAGTTGTTCTTGAATAAGAGTATGTTTTAGCTCTTTTAGATAAGGCTTATTTAGCTCCTTAGCTAAAACATCTTTCCAGTTTTGATTAGTAATTTTTGCTTCTAATGACATCTCTTAGAGTCTTTGCGGCATCTCATCTTTAAAAGCCACCTCTTCCGCACGTTTAAGAAGTTCTAGTGCACCGTTATTGATCATAAGCTCTGCCATATCAAGTCCCATATTTTGACTCTCAGAGATTTTTTTGATCATTTTTTCTTGCATGATATTTGTACCGTCACTAAAACCAATCATAGTTCTAAATACAACATTGTCACCGTCAATAACTGCATTACATGCAACTGGTGCTGAACATCCTGCTCCAATTTTAGAGATAAAGTCACGCTCAATCTGAGTACATGTGAATGTGTTCATATCTTTTAAAGACTCAGCTATCTCACGTACTTTTTCATTTCCGCATACGATCTCAATTCCAAGAGCAGCTTGTCCCATAGGTGGAATCATCATATCCAGTGAAAGTTTTTCAACGTGTGGGATATCTTTTAATAAATCAAGTCTGTTTAAACCGATAAACGCAAGGATAATAGCATCATACTGCCCCTCTGCAAGTTTTCTCAAACGAGTATTTACATTACCGCGCAAATCTTTTACTTTTAAATCCGGTCTTTTAGCTAAAAGCTGCATACGGCGTCTTAAACTTGTAGTTCCAACCACTGCACCTTTAGGAAGCTCATCTAATGAACTGTATTTGTGAGATAAGAACACGTCACTTTGATCTTGACGCTCAGTTACTGCAACAAGTTCAAGCCCCTCTGGGATATAGGTAGGTACATCTTTTAAGCTATGAACAGCCATATGTGCGTTACCTGCCAACATTTGGTCTTCTAGCTCTTTTGTAAAGTGTCCTTTTCCACCGATAAGTGCAAGCGGTTTATCTAACACTTTATCACCGTTACTTACAATCTTGTTTAACTCTACTTCGATCTCTGGATACGCTTTTTCCACTCTCTCTTTAATGTGATATGCCTGCCATAATGCTAGATCTGATACTCTTGTTGCTATTACTAATTTTTCCATTACTTAACCGTTTTATAACCTTTTTTCTTTTCGTCAATTTTTCCGTCTAAATATACTGTCGGTGTTCCAGCCACCATTAATTCGTTTGCAATATCAAAATCGCTGTTGACATGTTTTAAAACAGCAGGTGTATTAATATCTTTTTCCGTAAGATTTGTTCCAACAGCCTTATTAAATGCTTCCAAAATCTTTTGTACGTTGTTTTCTCTTGGATTCACCTTGATGTCATACATTTTAAGTGTCACATCTTCAATACCTTGCATCTCTGCAGCAGTAGCCATTTTTACTATATGAACAGATGCCGGATGGATTCTCTCAAGCGGTAAATGGAAGTAATACACTGCAAACTTCTTAGGATCTTCGCTCATCTCTTTAATAGCGCCTGGGATAAATCCTTTACAAAACGGGCACAGAGGATCAGAGAATAACACCACTTTGTGTTTTGCATTTTTATTACCGTATATTAAGTTCTCTTTTTTGTAAAATTTATCTTGAAATTTCGGCTTTACTTTTTCTACAAGACTTTGACCGCTTTCCATATCTGTAAGCTCTTTTGTAACTACAACTCCATTAGAGAACCAGATCATTCTTTGTTTTACTAATCGTTTCGGGTTTTCTTTTAAATTTGCTTCTACTAAAACAATGTAGCCGTTCCAGCCCTTTAAATCTTTGAGAGGTACACTCTCTTGAACTTTTACACTGACTGATTGGATTCTATCGTTTTCTTCAAATTTATCTGTTAAAAATTCTTCAAGTTTTTCATTAGCACTATTAGCAGAAAGTGAACTACTTAGAAGAAGAGTTATGCTCAATAATCTCAACATCGATAACATCGTTGGCATCCTTTTGTAAATTTGATTCATCTTCAAAAATTGAAGTGTTACAGTGCTTTGATTTTACATTATAACGGTTAACAATCATACTCGTAATGGCACTAAACTGTAGTAAGACACCTATTATATCTGTTAAAAACCCTGGTAGTATAAGTAGAATAGCTCCAAAGAGTGTAAAAAGGTTTAATCGTTGGAACTCTTGCAGATCGATACAGTTATATGAAACTGCTTTCATATTTTCAAAAATAGTGTTGCGGAAATTAACAAGTATCATAATACCGACAAATGCACTTGCTAAAATCTCTAAGAAAGTTGCAAGCCCGCCAATTGCCGATGAGATATTAACAGAAATTAATACCTCAAAAAAAAGATATACTAAAAAATATACCATTAGATCATTTCCATGATCTTCTCAAAAATCTCATCGGCTTGTACTTCTGTTTTTTCCGTAGTTGTTCTATCGTAAACTTGTACGTTCCCATTTTCAAGCTCTTTACCGATAATAACAGTGTAAGGAAAACCGATAAGTTCCGCATCTTTCATCTTAAAGCCGAATCTGTCTTTACGATCATCTAAGATAACTTCAACTTTAGCTTCTTGAAGCTTAGCATATAACTCTTCACCAAGAGCTACTTGTGCTTCATCTTTGATGTTACTTACCATAATGTTCACCATATACGGTGCTGTCTCTTTTGTCCAAATACAACCGTTTTCATCATGGTGCTGTTCAACTACAGCTGCTACTAAACGTGAAACTCCCATACCGTATGTCCCCATAATAAATGGCTGTGCTTTACCGTTTTCGTCTAGAAACTCAGCTTTAAGCGGTGCTGAATAAGTAGTACCAAGCTTGAAGATATGCCCCACTTCAATCCCTTTAGTGAACGATAGTTCACCGTCACAGTATGGACATGTATCTCCCTCATTTACTTCGGCAATCTCTGCAAAATAAGCTACTTCGCTAATTACGCTTAAATCAACTCCAACAAAGTGGTAATCATTTTCATTTGCTCCGCAGATCATATTTGCAGCATTTTTTAGATCAACGTCAATTACGTGTTTCGCTTTATCTTGGTCTAACGGCCCGATAAAACCAGGTACAAGTCCAAGTTCTTGAAGTTCCTCTTCTGTTACATCTACGATATCAAGTGCATCTGTAGCATTTACAGCTTTAACCTCTTGAAGATTATCACATCCTCTTACAAAAAATAAAACGATTTCACTTGAGTCTTCATAAATCACACGTTTAGCCACACACTTGATAGTATAGTATGGATCAACCTTAAAGAACTCTGCTAAATCCTCGATAGTTTTTGTATCTGGTGTTTGGAATTTGTTAAATACAGCTTCAGGAGCCTCAGGAATCTCTTTTCTAGCACCTCTTTTGGCAGCTTCGATATTTGCACCGTACTCACATTTTGAACATACTGCGATTGTATCTTCACCGCTGTCAGCCAGTACCATTAGCTCTTTTGAACCACTTCCGCCGATTGCACCGCTGTCTGCTTCAACCACTCTAAAGTCAAGTCCTAAACGAGTAAGAATCTTTTTGTATGCTGCT
>JBFEUD010000008.1:0-19765 GCA_041547625.1 Sulfurimonas sp. | reverse complement strand
TGACATACTGCATCAAATTTTTCAATACCGTCTTCAAGGTTTACAGAGTTGATGATCGGTTTTCCACCGATATTTTTTAGTGCAATCTCTAATGCAGGCAGTTGTGTTGAGTCTGGCATTAGAGGGATAGAGATCTTTTGAGAATAAAGACCCATTACTTCGTTCATATCTTTTGTTTCATCACGTCCTGCAAATCCGACTGAGACATCAAGAAGGTGTGCACCGGCACGTACCTGTTGTTGTCCAACGCTAAGGGTTCCTTCATAATCTTCATCTAAAAGAAGTTCACGGAATGCTTTTGAACCTGTAGCATTACTACGCTCACCTATGAGAAGCGGTGCAGGATCTTGCTTGATTGCAACTGTATTAAATAGAGATGCAAGTGATGTAGGCTGTGATCCAGATGCAGCTTTTGGCTGTTTGTTATTTACGCGGTTCACCAGTGCACGAATGTGTTGAGGTGTCGTACCACAACAACCACCAAGGAAACTCACACCGTCATATTGTAAAAAGTTCTCTTGTTTGTCTGCAAACTCTTCAGGCCCCATCGGGTAGTAAGTATAACCGCCACGGTTTTGGGGAAGTCCTGCATTGGCATGTACACTGATAGGACGATTCCACAGTTCACTTAAAGTTTTTACGTGCTTTTCAACCTGATCAGGTCCTGTTCCACAGTTAAAACCAAGAGAAATGATATCAAATGGCTCTAAGATAGCTGCAATTGTTCCTGCATCAGTCCCTATAAGCATAGTTCCGCTAAGCTCGATCGTAACTGAGACCATAATTGGAATCTCAATATCTCTTTGACGACATGCTTCTTGACATGCATGGAGTGCTGCTTTGATCTGAAGCGGATCTTGAGCAGTTTCTAGTAAAAAGATATCTACACCACCGTCAATAAGTCCCAAACAAAATTCAGTATATCCTTCATACATCTCATCGTATGTGATATGCCCGAGAGACGGCAGTTTTGTTCCAGGACCAATTGAACCCAAACAAAATCTTGGATGTTCAGGAGTTGAAAATTCTTCACATTTTGCTTTTACAAGTGCAGCTCCAGCTTTTGTTAATTCATATGCACGATCACTTATTCCATATTCATCTAAAACCCAAGCAAATGATCCAAATGTATTTGTAGTGATAAGATCAGCACCTGCTGTTAGGTAGGCATTAAAGATATCATTCATAATTTCAGGTGCAGTAACATTTAAAAGTTCGTTACACCCTTCTTTCTCTTCCCATGCTTCTTGAGGTATTTGGTCTTCACGTTGTTGAAGTTGTGTCCCCATCGCTCCATCAATGATCAACGGGCGTTTTTTGATTGTGTCTAAAATATACTGTTTTGTCTTTGTCGTCATTTAAATAAATCTTTTTGTTTGGTCTAGATGTTTTACTTTAAATGTGATTATTTTATCATTTTTAACTATAAAAACTTCTGTAATCAGGGCTTATAATCCGCTTTTTAAGCAAAATTGACGAAAAAATAAAAAAAGCTATTGACTTTTAACATCAATTAGGGTTACAATGACGACGAAAATCAAATTTATGTGGAGTTTATTCGTTAATGATACTCGCCTATATCAGACCTGAGAAAAACTTTGATGCTGTCCACGAACAGCTACAACTTATCAATTCATATGCAATAACTAACAAGTTGGTTATTGATGATGAATTTATTGATTATTCTTCACAAAATAAGCGTTTAGAAGAGCGTCAAGAGGTGACACAGTACTTTCAATCACATATGGGTGCTACTTTACTTGTTAGTGATATTTGGGTTTTAACGACCAATATGGAGGATCTTATTCAGATGTTTTCATGTTTACTGCGTAATGATTTTAATGTCCACTTTATTAAGCAAAATGTTATAATGTCCAAAGAAAGCAGCGCTATGCTGGTCCTTGGTTTGATGGACCATTTAAGACAAAAGCTCAAAGAGGAATCTAAACGTTCTATAGGAAGACCAAAGGGAAGTAAGTCGAGTTCTAAATTTGATACATACATAAATGAGATTGTCCAATATATAAAAGATGGTAAAAGTGTGAGTGAAATAGCACGATTACTTAATGTGAGTAGAAGTTCTTTAAAAGATTATATTGAATCACGTGAATTGAAACAGGTTGCTTTTGGCTCTTTATTGCCAAATGCACCCGAGAATGCTGAAGAGTATATAATTAATACTATTGTATGTCCTGATTAAATAGGGATATATGAGATTAAAATGAGGAGAGATTGAATGAGTGCAGAGGCGGTTAAGAAGGATTTCGAGATACCTTCACCATGGAGAACTAAACGTTACTATATGTATTTGTTTGCAACAATTGTAACGATAGTTGTTCCATGGATAGAGATTAATGGAAACCATCTATTTTTATTAAGTTTTGACAAGATGAAATTACATCTTGCTTTTATACAGTTTGATATGCAAGAACTCTATCTGATGCCGTTTTTACTGATGTTACTGTTTATAGGTATTTTTGGTGTCACAGTAGTTGGCGGTAGATTTTTTTGTGGCTGGCTGTGTCCGCAAACAATTTTTAGAGTTGTGTACCGTGATCTGATTGAGACAAAATTATTAGGCCTTAGAAAACGTATCTCTAACAAACAGCAAGAACCGGATATGTCAAAACCTCTAAATAAAGTAAAAAAAGTTATTGCTGTGCTGATTTGGTCTGTTTTGGCGTTATTGGCAGCATCTGATTTTATGTGGTTTTTTGTACCCCCGCAAGACTTCTTTGATTACTTAAATAATCCTGCTGAACATATGGTTATGATTGGTTTTGTTCTTGCTGTAGCACTCTTTTTAATTTATGATATCGTATTTTTAAAAGAAAACTTTTGTGTATATGTATGCCCTTATTCTCGTGTTCAGTCGGTTTTATATGATGAGCATACTGTAATGGCACTATATGATGAGCATCGCGGTGGAACTATTTATGATGCTGAAGGGCACAAAGAGTTTACAAAGCAAGCAGATCTTCAAGCGGTAAATGAAACTGCAGAGTGTACAACTTGTGAAAGCTGTGTGACTGTGTGTCCGACACATATTGATATCCGTAAAGGATTACAGTTAGAGTGTATTAACTGTCTAGAGTGTGTAGATGCATGTACTACGGTTATGGGAAAACTTGGTAAACCTTCACTTGTAACATGGTCAAGTGACTATGAGATCGTAGATCGTAAAGGAAAGACGCAGTTCTTCCGTCCTAAAGTTTTAGCATACGGTGCAATCTTAATTATTATTACAATTATTCTAGGTTTAATGGGAACGACGAAAGAGCATATGCTTTTAAATGTTAATAAAGAAACACAAGCATACAGTATTGAGAAAAAAGAGGGTGAAGTGAGAGTAGAAAACTCTTATACGTTCTTGATTCAAAATATTCAACAAGATAAGATGAAGTATTATTTTGATGTAGTTATGCCGGAAGGTTTCAAAGGTAAAATTGATATTGTAAGACCTACAAGACCGTTTATTGTAGTACCTGAAAAAATTAAGAAAAAAATTGTAATTCTTAGAACGACTGATAATCTAGCGCAATATGAATCTCAAGATACGATCATACCGATCAAGATTCATGCATATGCTTTAGATGCAGATGGAAAACCGAGTCAAAAAATTTCTGTGTTTAGAGATTCAACATTTATTTATCCAGGGAAAGAGCAAGTAAAATAATTCTCTTTTAACGCCAAATAGGTTATACTCCACACATATAGTGTGGAGTTTTGTTATGAAAAAGTTTAAAAAAGTTCTTCTTTATTTACTTGCAGTTTATGCATTTTTTGGTTTTTTAGTCCTCCCTTTTATTGTTAAGGCGCAACTTCCCAAACTCATTGAGCAGAATACTTATACCAAAGCTTCAGTTTCATCTATTTATATTAACCCCTTTCTTTTTAAAGTAAAAATTTCCGGCATAAAGCTTTATGATCTTGAGGAAAAACCATTACTTACGATAGATTCCCTTTTTCTAGATATTGATCTATACTCTTTAACATACGGTGCAGTGAACATTGCGAAATTGGAGATAAGTGAACCGGAACTGTACATAGTAAACAATGCGGATAAAACAATAAACCTTTTAAACATTGCAAAGCATACGCAGACTGAAGAAACAGAAACATTAAAAAAAGAGGAAACGAACACCACTATCCCACGCATTAAAATCGGAAAGCTGGATATAGATGACGCAAAAATCCACTATGCGGATTTTACAAGAAGTGAACCTTTCTATTTTACATTTCATCAATTAGATCTCGGATTGAAAAATATAGATACAAACGATTTTAATAGCAGTGACGGCACTTTTGCTTTTTACTCAAACTTAGGCGACGGCGCTTTTTTAAGGATAAATATACAGACGGATGGTTTTCAACCGTTTGGATTGCATGGACATATCGATTTTAAGGCAAATCAGCTTTATACAGAGTGGAAGTATTTCAGACAGATGCTGAGTTTTGAGGTTGCCGACGGACAAGCTTCACTCAATGCTGATTTTAGTTTCAACGCAGACAAAATTGACGATACAAGAGTTCAAAACCTTAATGTTTCAGTAAACAATTTAAGAATAAAACCGAAAGACGAGTCTCAAGATATTCTCAAGCTGCGAAGTTTTCAAATAAAAAGTGTAGATCTGCTTCCTATGCAGCAATATCTTCACGTAGGAGAGATTGCTTTAGACTCTCTACATCTTAATGTCAACAGATTAAAAAACGGCGAATTAGACCTACAAAACTATTTTGCTTTAGATACGGAAAATGAGCAAAACGAAACAAAAAGTGATTCAAAAGAGTGGAATCTCTTAGTAGACAATATTGATCTACAGAAAATTTCGACAACCTTTACAGATTATGCCATTGAGAAAAATGTTATAAGTAAATTGTCAGAGTTGAAGATTGGAGCGAAAAATATTCAACTGAACTCTTCAAAGCCCTTTCCTTATGAACTTTCCGCTCTCATTAATGACACAACTTCGTGTAGAATAGGCGGCAAAATTATCCAAAAACCTTTAGATGTTGGCTCTCACATTGTATGTAAAGAGTTTGATGTCACGCACTACAACCCCTATATAGATCAAGCTGCACGTGCTTCGTTAAAACGTTACAATATTTTACTGGACTCTTTGCTCACAAGTATAGACCTTAACCTTTTTGTTCATGATAACAATGGAACAATTCACGCAGAGATAGATGACTCTCAACTTGCACTGAATAATTTCACATTGAGAAAAAGAAGTTCCAAAGAGAAGTTGGTTACCTTTGACTCTTTTGTTTTTGACGGTATCGAATTTGATTTGGCAAAAGAGGAGCTTGCAATCAAACGAGTTGATTTAAACACTTTGCAAACACATCTCAAAAGATATAAAAACGGAAAAATGAATGTTGCTAATCTTGTAGTTCCAAAAACAACGGCAAAAACAACAAAAAAAGAGAGCAGCAAAAGTAATTTTCATTTAAATATTAAAGAGTTTGGGCTCAATAATGCAAAAGTCGACTTTTTTGATACGATGTTGGAGCACAAGTCAAAACAAACTATTTCAAATATAAACCTGCTGATTTCCAATATAGACAGCGATAAAAAAACATGGTTAAACTATAAAACATCTATGAGGGTAAATAAAAAGGGGCGTATCTATGCGAACGGAAAGCTGCGTCATACCCCTTTGCGACAAAGTGGCAGATTTAATATAAAAGATATAGCAATCGCAGATATTAATCCGTATCTCAATGAGTCAGCGTATGTAAAAGTTGAAGATGGCCGATTAGCTTTAAGCGGCACGACAAATTATGTAAAATCAAAAAAGAGACCAGACCTTGTAGTGAATGGAAAACTTGCTCTGAACTCCTTGTTTATTAATAACACGCAAGATGAAGAACTCCTTTTTTCACTTGATAAGCTTGATGTAAAAAAATTTACTTACGAACTCTCTCCTGACAGGCTTTATGTTGATGAGGTGGATATAGATGCCTTTTATGTTGATGCATTTGTAGATGAAAATAAAACGCTTAATTTTGCAAAACTAAGTAAAAAAACAGATACGAATAGCTCTGAAGCGAAAAAGGAAAAAAGTGAGCCGTTTGATGCGAAAATTGTCAAAGTGAATGTTACAAACGGAAGTGCGAAGTTTGCCGATTTTTCTATTCCAATCAAATTTCAAACGCATATCCATGACCTAAACGGTGTCATCTATGTACTCTCTTCTAAACCGGGTGAGACAAGTTATGTGAATATCTTAGGAGAAGTCGATAAGTACGGTTCTACGACGCTTATAGGAAGTATCGATGCTTCAAGCCCTAAACTCTATACAGACCTTGATTTTAACTTTAAAAATTTAGAGCTCAGTTCATTAAGCGGTTACAGTGCAACATTTGCAGGATATAAAATAGATTCAGGGAAACTCTATCTGGATCTCGGCTATGATATTATGAATTCGCAAATGCAAGGTTCGAATAACGTGATCATAAACAAGATCAAGCTGGGTGATGAGATTGAAGATGAGAATGTGACACATCTGCCACTTGGTTTTGTTATAGGACTTTTGGAAGATAATGAAGGGATTATCGATTTAGATTTACCTGTTGAAGGAAATGTGGATGCACCTGATTTTAAATACGGAACGGTGATTTGGAAAGTATTTTCAAATTTAGTAACAAAAGCGGTGACTGCTCCGTTTGCATTATTAGGTTCTATGATGGGGATTGACGGTGAAGAACTCTCTTACATAGAATTTGAAGATGGAAAAGCAGTTATTACACCATCACAAAGAGAAAAACTGGACAATATCGTCAAAATGATGGCAAAACGTCCTAAAATTAACTTAGGTATTTCAGCGACATACGATAAAAAAGCGGATCTGTTTGCGTTGAAGAGGGAAAAATTGATTGCAATTGTTGTTGAAAAAAGCGGTATTAAAAATATTAACGAAAGAGAGAATGCTCTGACAATTGATCTCCTTGAAGATATTTACGAAGATCTACGAGATGATGATGCACTTGATCAGCTTGAAGAAAAATTAGAAAAAGAGTATGAAGGTAAAGATTTCAAAAGAGTGTATCAAAAAGAGTTATTGGCTTTAGATATTGAGATACAGCAAGTTACACAGCAGGAGTTAGATGCCTTGGCTCAAAAAAGACAAACTGTCATTGAAAGTTATTTAGTAGAAGAGAAGTTACTCTCAACAGAGAGACTTGAAAGTCTGCCGATTGAAGAGATTGACGAAAGTTCAGATGGTGTTGTCAAAAATAAACTGGAAGTAAAAGTAAACAACTAGTATTAGTGTTTTTGTTATAATTGCGCCTTTAAAATAAAATTTAAATAAGGGTGAGATTATGGCATTTTCAAAAGAAAATAGAAAAGGTACAATCTCTGGAATTATATTTGTTGCTATCTTCGCAGCAGCAGCAACTATGATTGCAGATCTACAAGCAGTAAAATCTTTAGGAATATCTCCATTGGTCATCGGTATCGTATTGGGTATTTTTTATGCAAATACTCTACACAATCATGTACCGAGCGAGTGGGGAACAGGTATTACATTCTCAGGAAAAAAGATTCTTCGTTTCGCTATTGTTTTTTATGGTTTTAGAATCACATTTCAAGAGATTATGGATGTAGGTATGAGTGGTTTTATGGTATCACTTATCATGCTTGCAACAACATTTATTCTTGGTTCATATTTAGGGTATAAAATTTTTAAAATGGACAAAGAAACTTCGATGCTTACAGCGTCTGGTGCATCAGTGTGTGGTGCAGCAGCAGTTCTTGCAACAGAGCCGGTACTTAAAGCTGAAGGACACAAAACGGCAATTGCTGTTTCTATGGTTGTATTATTTGGAACAATTTCAATGTTCTTATATCCTGTACTTTATGCGGCAATCATTGAGCCGGCAACTGGTTTTTTACATATGACTCCTCAAGAGTTTGGTATTTACGTTGGTGGTACTATTCATGAAGTTGCACAAGTTGTTGCTGTTCCTGCTTCAATTGCCGGTGCTCCGACAGATATGGCTAACTCAGCGGTAATTGTAAAAATGACTCGTGTTATTATGATCGCACCAATGCTTATTCTTTTAGGTATTTATCTTTCAATGGCTGCGAAGAAAACAGGTTCTGCTGCAGGCGGTGTAAAACTTGTTATTCCATGGTTTGCTGTTTATTTTGTCGGTATGGCAGGTTTTAACTCACTGCAAGTAGTACCAGCTAACATTGTTAGTGTTATTAATGAGATCGATACTTTTCTTTTAACTATGGCTATGACTGCTCTAGGTATGGGGACAATTTTTTCTAAATTCAAAGGTTTAGGTTTAGCTCCTTTATATACTGCCGGTGCAATGTTCCTATGGCTTGTTATTGGTGGATTTATCGTAACGAAACTAGTAGTTGCAACTTTTTCTTAATAGTTAACAAACCCTTTTAATAGATCTATTTGAAAAAAGAGTATATAATCTAATAAATAGATTGAAAAAGGGGAATGAGATATGTCAGCTTTACCGGATACGCTTAACTCTTTTTGGCTGTGGCGCGAAGTTTACGGTAAGCTAGGCATCTCTAATCCTGCATATAAATATTGGAAAAACTCCAATACTCTCAAACTCAATAATAAATATCTTTTTATTCAAAAAAATACACTTCCAGAAAAACATCAGCATGTTGAAGAGATTTTGACCGACCTTTCTGGATACCTTCCGATCAAATATGCTTCTGACCAGCTACATGTAAACGAACACATTTTTTTAACGGATAAAATGAAGTTTTATAAAGAGTTTGAGTATAAATTTGTCGAAGATGTGAAGTTTGTAAATATCAAAAAGTTCTTTAAGGAAAACGGCATTTTAGTGCCTAAAAATGCGATTATTCAACTGGGAAGAACAAAAGATCTTGAAATTACTCCGGATTGTACATTTTATAATCTCAAAAACGATTACGGGATTGTGGTGTACTAAATATGGGCAGTTTTTTTATAGAGTTTCGTGATCCGCTTTTCTCTATTATTGTCTTTTTCTCTATAGTTTTTGCGATCACTTTTATATCTTACTGGTGGGGTAGATATAGACGGAAAGAGGATTCTAAAGATATAGATAAATTCGTAGAACAGTTTCGAACACTTCCCTCAAAAAATGAGCTTAAAGTCTTGATATCAAGCGGTGCGCTGTCGCAAAAATCTTGGCTCTTACTAGCGAATGCCTATTATAAAAACGGTGATTATGAAAAAGCCATCGAAATTTATAATGAGATTTTGCAGGGAAGCAAAGAAGCAGATACGAAAAAAACAATGTTTTTACTCGGAAAAACATATTTTCGTGCCGGATTTTTAGAGCGCTCAAAACAGATTTTTTTAGAGATACTAAAAAAATATCCAAGAACACCGGAAGCCTTACATTACCTGCTGCTAGTCTATGAACAAATGAAAGATTACAAATCGGCTTTAGATGTGTTAGAACCTTTAGATGAACTCGGTGAAGATATATCTCTAGATCGTGAATATTTACAGGCTCTGAGTATTTTAAATGACAATAAGCTTTCAGATGCGATTAAGTCAGAAAAACTTTTAGCTATTTACAGAGAAAATCATAATTTAATATATATGATTTTTGAGTATCTTTTCCGTGTCGATCAAAAGCTTGCATGGGACAATTTAGACCATTCCAAAAGTGAAGTTTTGGTGCAAGTTCTATGGAATTTAAATCCTAAAGAGTTGAATTTAGATATAATTTCACAAAGCGGCTATTTACGAGAACTTTATAGCGCAAGGGGTGATCTGAATCTAGCAAAATCAAGTTCAACATTTGAATTGGATCTATTGATTAAGCTCGATAAAAAAGCAAATGCAACTTTGAGTTTTGAATATGTATGTTCAAGTTGTAAAGGGACTTATCCATTTGCTTTTAATCGCTGTAGTGCATGTCATGCGATTGACAGTGCGACTATAGAGATTTCACTTACTAGAGATTATATTAGGGAATTTGGTGAAGAAAGTAACTCTTTTCAGTGACGGTAGTGCATTAGGCAATCCTGGGCCTGGTGGTTTTGGAACAATTCTGCGTTACGGAGACAAAGAAAAAGAGATTGTTGGAAGTGAAGCATATACCACTAACAATAGAATGGAACTTCGTGGTGTTATAGAGGGCTTAAAAGCTCTGAAGCAATCCTGTGAAGTTGAAATTGTAAGTGATTCATCTTATGTTGTTAAAGGGATCAATGAATGGCTACAAGGCTGGATAGCAAGAAACTTTAAAAAGGTAAAAAACCCTGATCTTTGGCAAGAGTATATAGAAGTTTCAAAACCACATAAAATAAGTGCTACCTGGGTGAGAGGACATGATGGACACATTGAGAATGAAAGATGCGATAAGATCGCTAGAGAAGCTGCTGAAGCAGTTAAAAATTTAACATAAGGTAAAAATATCAATTGAGGATAATATGCACAAGAAAATAGATACATTAGAAAAAAAGTTAGGATATGAGTTTAATGATAAAAATCTCATTATCGAAGCGCTGACACACAAAAGCTATAAGCAGCCCTACGATAATGAGCGTTTAGAGTTTTTAGGCGATGCGGTACTTGACCTTGTAGTAGGGGAGTATCTTTTTAGAAAATTTCGTAACTCTGATGAGGGAAAACTTTCAAAAATCAGAGCTTCACTCGTAAATGAAACGGGATTTGATAAATTGGCTAGAGCTCTGAAATTAGGTGACTATATATTACTCTCAAATGCAGAAGACAATAACGGTGGACGTGAGAAGTCTTCACTTCTCTCAAATGCATTTGAAGCGATAATGGGTGCTATTTATCTTGAAGCAGGCCTTCAGAAAGTTCAAGAGATCTCAATAAAACTTATTGAAGAGAACCATGAAGAGATTTCACTGGATTCACTCTTTAGAGATTTTAAAACTACTTTGCAAGAGTTAACACAGGCACGTTTTGGAATAACACCAGAGTACAAGGTTCTTGCATCACGCGGACCTGATCATAAAAAAGAGTTTGAAGTTGGTGTGTACATTGAAGAAAAAGAATACGCAAGAGCTGTTGGCAAAAGTAAAAAAATAGCTCAGCAAGAAGCGGCAAAACTCGCAGTAGAGATGTTAAAGAAGGACAAATAATTGAATAGTTTTGGATTAAAATTAAGATTTTCGACATTTGGTGAATCTCATGGAACGGCACTTGGTTGTATATTAGACGGTGTGCCGGCAGGTTTAGAAATAGATGAAGCATTTATTCAAAGTGAACTAGATCGAAGAAAACCTGGTAAAAGTGAATTTGAAACGGCTAGAAAAGAAGCTGATAAGGTGGAGATTTTAAGCGGTGTTTTTGAGGGTAAGGCGACAGGAACACCGATTGCAATGGTAATTTACAACACAAACCAAAAATCAAAAGACTATTCAAATATTAAAGATGTATTTCGTCCTGGGCATGCAGATTTTACATATTTCCATAAATACGGGCTTAGAGATTACCGTGGCGGTGGAAGAAGCTCGGCTAGAGAAACAGCTGCACGTGTAGCTGCTGGAGCAATTGCAAAGCTAATGCTAAAAGAGCTTGGAATTGAAGTACTTAGCGGTATCAGTGAAGTTGCAGGTATTCAAGCGAATAAGTATGATTACAGTGCTGTAAAAGATAGTATCATCTATGCACTAGATGCTGATGTTGAACAGGCACAAAAAGATGCTATTTTAGAAGCTAAAAACAGACACGATTCAGTAGGCGGTGTAAGCCGTGTACTTATTAAAAATACACCTATAGGTTTGGGTCAGCCTTTATACTATAAACTTGATGGTGTTTTAGCTGATGCTATGATGGGTATAAACGCTGTAAAAGCTGTGGAGATAGGTGATGGCTGCATGAGTGCAAAAACACTCGGATCGCAAAACAATGACCAGATTCGTGCAAACGGATTTGAATCAAATCATGCAGGTGGTATTTTAGGTGGTATTAGTAACGGGGATGACATTGTTTTAAACGTTTATTTTAAACCTACACCGTCAATCTTTCAAGAACAACATACGATTACTACGACAAATGAGGAAGTAGATTTTTCGTTAAAAGGAAGACACGATCCTTGTGTTGCCATTCGTGGAACTATTGTTTGTGAGGCTATGGCTGCTTTAGTAATTGCGGATATGGTTTTATTAAATATGGGTTCTAAGATGGATGGAGTTATAAAGTATTATAAATAGAAGCTGGATGAGAGAACTTATTCCTCTTCATCCTCATCTCCAAACTCTGCCGCCATCTCTTTTTCATAGGCTGCATCTTTTTCTGCTTGGAGTTGTGCATCTGTCAGTACTGCTTCATGGAGAAACTCACCAAAGAATGTTTTAGGCTCCTCATAAGCTAAAAAGAGATAAGTTCCCACAATAAGACCAATACCTGCCATTGAAGCAATTATGGCTTGGATAGGGTTAAACATCTGAATAGGCTCTTTAGCACGTACTTCACATACACCGCCTGGACAGTGCTGAGGGTCTTTTCTCGTAATCCATTTGTATATGATACACCCTACACAGATAGAAAATGCACTTTCTAAAAATGTAAGCAAAAGACAAACTACACAAAGCATAACTTTATAAAAAGTGATTTCCCAGTTTAGAACAAACCACCACATTAACGGTATGAATATAAGCCATCCAAGAGTATAGGCAAAACGTTTTTGCAGTCCTCCAACATACTCTGGTTTTTGGTTACGAACCATATATCTACCCATCAGCAAAGAGGGAGCGTATTTTGGAGTAAAAAGTCTTATAGTAAAATCTAAAAACATAAATGTTAAATACACTTGTGCAACAATAACGTGGTTATAGCCTATACCAACAAAGATAACAATCATTCCAAGAGTTCCAAGAATACCTGCTGCAGCTCTTGCTTCTCTTTCGTTCATTACAGTAACATCATATCCTGGAACTTTTTCTCCGTAGTCCCAAAAAAAACTATGTAAATTCAAAAAATATCCTTTTGTAATTTTCTTATCAGAATAATAATGAGTGTAACATCAATTTGATATAAATTAAATTAATAATATCAAATAGTTATCACATCTCCAACTTTTATTACAGAATGACCGCTAATCACTTTAGCAAAGATTCCACGGTCTGTTTTTAAAACTTTTGGAAGCTTTGAATCTACACTAGACAAGCCTTTACATAATGTACAGTTTTGTGTTATTTCTAAAATTGCATCACCGATATGAAGTTGCTGACCAGGTAGAAGAGAATAAGGATTAATATCTACTAAAATATTTTCTCCTAAAAGGCCGTATTCTATATCGATACCTTCTGATTTTGCTAGATCGTAACTGTATGTAGATGCAATAAGTACAGAACGAAGTAAATCTTTTCCATGAAACTTGTCGTCAATAACACCGTCATTGTTTACATTAATAGCTTCTGGAGACAATCTTGTCTTGTTTGCATCATTAGATGTAGTAAAAAGTTTTAAAACCTTACCAGTTGTCATAGTTTTTGTCTCTTGTCTATAAGTGTAGTATTTTCTTCTTGGTAACCTGTTTTCTTTTTATATTCATCAACGCTCATTGTCTTGTAAGCATTTGTTTTCATATATTTTAGGACTAATAAAAAGTCTTTTTCTTCAATGTATCCTACACTTGCGTGTTCAAGCTCTGCCGAATCATTTAAAAAAAGTACAGATGGAAAGAAATTATAACCCATTTTTATTGCGAACGCTCTTGGTGCCATTTTTTCATTTTTATAGATAATTACATCTTCAGTATATGATACGTTTATTACTATAAAGTTAAAATTTTCTTCTATATAGTCATGTACATCATCGTCATCAAAAGTAAACTCTTCTAGCTTTTCACAATAAGGACAACCTGTTCTGTGAAGATATACAAGAGGGCTTTTATTTGTTTTTTTTGTTTCTATTGCTGCTTTATCTAAATTGATTGTTTCTGCAAAAATTTCTAATTGAAAAGATATAAATATAGATATTATTGTTATAAAAAATTTCTTTGACATTAGTATAAACCTTGTTTTGTATAGTATATAAGAGGGGATTTTATAAGAAGAAGTTGGGTCCCCAATGAAAGGGGAAAAGGGTAAAATTATTTAATTTTACCGTTACCTTTCAGAGTGTTACCTTTTCTATCTACAGCGACCATTTCAACTTTGTCACCTTTAGCACCGATACCTTTAAGGTCGAATTTAAAGATTGGGTTTTTAGATAAGAATTGAGAAGTAGAAAGATCCATTACAGTCTCACCGTTGATAGTAGCAGAGATATGTGTAATGAAGTTAGCATTTTCTCTGTCACCAGTTTTTTTCTCAGCCATGTTATATGTTGACATTTCGTGTTTAGCCATAGCTTTAACTTCTACAACACCGCCTTTTAATTTTGCTTTTACTTTAATTGCAGCCATTTTTTATCCTTATATTTTTTTCTTTGTTAAATCAATATATGAAAAGGGATTAACCTTCACATCCACCAAGTGCAACATCTAGAGTTTGTTTAGCAGCGTAAAGTTTACCGTCAGTACCTTCAGCTACGATAGTAATAGTACCAGATTTAGCCATTTTGATTTTGATTGAATAATTCATAGCATCATATTTGCTTACAGTGTAAACACATACAGCAGCTTCTGGGTTAGCATCTTGGAATACTGCTACAGTTTTAGCAGGAACAGATACTGAGAAATCTACTGGAATCGCACCACCGTTTGATGCAACAGCTTTTTTAGGGCTGTCAGAAGGAACGTTTGCAGCAGTTAATTTAACACCGCTCATAGTAAGATCCGTCTTACCATACATAGCTTTGATAGCATCATCAACAGTGTGTGCAGTCCATACAGCTGGTTTAGATTTTCTGAAATCCTCAGCTCTTACACTTGCAGGTACAACAGCTAAAGCTAATGCACCTAAAGTCATACTTAAAAATTGTCTTCTTTCCATAATCTTTCCTTTAATTGAGATTTATTTGCTTTGATTAACTATATAGTCAACTACAAGTTTGAATTGTTTATCACTTAGTGATGAACCACCTTTAGCAGGCATACCAGCATCTGTACCGCTAAGACCGTTTTTGTAAACGCCCTCCATACCTTTTGCTAGTAATGGAGCCCATGCACCTTTGTCGCCTGGAGCTGGAGCTGCACCTGTATCGTGACACATTGCACAAGACTCAGCATAAGCAGCTTTAGCATCAAAAGAACCAGTTCCTTCTTCTTCAGCAGGTAAATCTCTTACAGCTGATAATGGTGGATGGAAATCACTAATACCAACAGTGATACCAGCTACTTTAGCAGTTGGCTCTTGACAGTTAGTCATACAACGCTCACTTGGTTTTACTTTTTGTCCACCGAAGTTAGCTGGATTTGCATAGAATGCACGTACATTCTCTGCACCGTTAGGACCATCGATTACCGGCTCGTAAACAGGTTTTGCAGGCATTTTGATTTTTAAGAATTTCTCACGGTTAAGAACATACTCGTCATCAACTAATTCACCGTCAATTTCCATTTCATTAACATTTAAAACAAATGCTACTAAAGCATATACTTCGTCATCTGTTAAAGTGTCTGTAGCTGGATGTGGCATAGCATCTTTAATGTACCACCACATTGTACTAGCTTCTGCCCAGAAACTACCAAAGAATCTTGAAGGACCATCAGAATCTGGTTTAAGTCTTTGGCGTGTTAAAGTTTTATATGCATCATAAGCATTCCCTTTAGAAAGTGCTGGATAACCACCACCACCAGAACCGAAGTCACCGTGACACATTACACATTTCGCTTCGTATACTTCTGAACCTTCTTCTACAGAACCTTCACCTTCAGGTAAACCTGTACCGTCTGGCATTACATCTGAATTCCAAGCATTGTACTCATCTTTAGTCGGTGTACGACCATTGTTGATTGAGTATTGCTCTGTTTGCGTGTTTACAAGGTAAGGACCAGTTTTTCCATTTTCAACTGGGTACATTACACCACCATCGATAGATGCCTTAGTAGGTGTAGCACTTTCCATACATCCAGAGAATCCTAATGATACTAATGCAGCTACTGAAGCAGATACTAATAATTTGTTATTAAACTTGATCATTACGCTTCTCCTTCTTTCTCAATAATCACGTTACCGTTAGCATCACGAGTAAGCTCAGAACGCATTTGAACGTGAGTAACTTTACCGTCTTTTTCAACTTTCCAAGTTTCAACAGCGTTTCTGTGGTATACAGCTTCTACACCAACAACTTGAAGCTCTTGGTCAATTGTAGGTTGAATATAACCTGCATCATCCATCGCACGTGAAGTAAGTAATAGCTCTTCACCTTTTTTGTATGTATGCATGTAGCTGAAACGTGTCCAACATTTAGGTAATACTAAACCTTTAAGTTGTGCTTCAACATAGTTTTTACCACCGTCGAAAGAGATATCTACACCAGTAATTGTACCCATACCTGACCATGCAAGACCTTCGATCTCTACAACGTCACCGTCTTTAAGGTTTGACCAGTCAATCTCTGGAGATGGAGAAGTTACAGTTGAGTTAACTTCGTTTGCATAAAAATGTTGAACGATTTTACCATCTGGTTTTAAAACTGTATATTTAGAAGTTTCTTCTTTACAGTACCAAGGCTCGCTAGCAAAGTCTAATCTTCTTAGCCATTTAACACATAAGTTACCTTCCCAACCTGGAACAAGTAAACGAATTGGGTAACCTTGCTCTGGACGAAGTGCTTCACCATTTTGTCCCCATACGATCATAGCATCGTCAAGAACTTTTTCCATAGGGATAGTTCTACCCATTTTAGATGAGTCTCCACCCTCTGCAAGCATCCATTGTGCTTCTGGTTTAACACCAAGGTCTTTTAAAATATCTTTGATGTAAACACCAGTCCACTCAGCACAAGACATGAAACCTTTAGAGAATTGTAAAGAGTTGTATTGAGGTCCTCTCCACTCTTGTCCACCATTAGCCGGACATTCAATGAAGTGAGTACGTGTTACACTTGGATATCTTTTTAGTTGTTCCATAGTAAGTACGATTGGCTTTTCTACTAAACCTGTAATCATTAGTCTATGATCATTTGGATCGATATGAGCTACACCACCGTGAGAACGTGAGAAAAATAAACCATTTGGAGTGATAATCCCCATAGATTCTTGAATAGGTGTTACAGCGATAGATGCTCTAAAGTTACCAGATGCAAGAAGTTTTGTATATCTTCTAGTTACGTTGTGCTCATATTTTGAAGGCATTCCATAAAGATTCTTTGTTACTGGATCACCCCATTTAGTAGCCCATTCTGGGTTGCTTAGGATAACTTCTTCACCTTCTCCACCGCCATGCTCGTTAGCCATAGCATTTGAAGAAAGAAGTGATGTACCAGCGATTGCAGTTCCAGCTAAAGCAGCTGTTTTTCTGAAAAAGTCTCTTCTGCCAATACTATTTTCAGTACCGTTAGATAAAGTATCTAATTGAGATTTTTTATCCACATTTTCTCCTTTGTTAAATTATTTATTGTATAAGTTAATTAATATACTCCGAAATTCGAAACAGGTATTATGCCATTTTATACTTAATTATAAATTTTAGCAAAACTAATTATACTGCATTTGTGAAAATAATGTGATATTGAATGTTTGTAGTTGTAAAAATAGTTACTATTTGAAACATAATTTCAAAAAAACAAATTTACTTATAAGATGAATTCATCTTTATTATAAGTAATATGTTATCTTTTGATGATTCCCAGTATTAAATACGTGTTTTCCTGTTTATTGTGATAAAAAGGGATGATAAAATCTTCATGTTCAATATCTCTTACATCTTCATCATCGAAATATTTTGAACTTTTATACTTGCCAGCTTTTGTAGGCATATTAATTAAGATAGTATCTAGATACATTTTAAATTTTTTAACATCTTGCGTTTTATCGGCAATCATATCTTCTAAAACTGCTTTGAGTTGTTCTTCAAATGTATGTGTAACTAATATATTCATTTATTTAGTTTCTCTTTAAGCCAAGATGAGGACTCCTTCATAGATTGAAGAAGATCCTTTGTTGAAGAAGTATCACCAGATTTATACTTATCTAGTTCGTTTTGCATCTCTTTAATTTGTGTAGAATTTGCATCCATGATGGAAGTGTTATTCCTCATTCTCTTCAGCTTCTTCTTCACAACCGAGTTTAGCACAAGTTTCTTCTGCGATAGAAGCAATTTTTTCTTTAATTAGATCTGCTTTTTCTGCATCATCTGCCATATCTAAATCATCACTAGAGATAAATTTTTCAAGTTGTGTCATTTGAAATGGTTTTCCGTGCTCGTATACAATCTCACCACCATCTTTTCCTTGAATAAATGTTACTGCCATAACAACAACAGTTAGTATAACACCTATAGCCTGGATACCAAACTTTTGTAATCTACATCCAGCGAATTGGATTAAAGCAACCACAGTCATAGCGATAGCAAGGTAAAGTCCTAACTCTTTATGTTCACGAAGTTCATGTTGACCTGCCGCATCTAAAAAGTTATATATTTGAGGACCTGCCTGAGAACCAGTATACCAAACGCCTATCATAGCGATTGCTGCAATTACAGCAGCACGTGCTGAAATTTTTGACATAGACTCTGATCTGCTTACTATATATGCAAGTCCGAAAACTGCTGCTACTACTGGTAAAACCATACCAAAGTGTGCTGAAGCTGGGTGTAACATCATTGTTCATCCTTTTGAATATTAAAATTGCTAAATTATATTGAAGTTTTTTAAAAACTAGCTTTAATGGCAGTATAATAAATTATAATTTAACTTTTATTTTTGTCTATAACATCTTTCGCTGTTTTAATGGCACTGCCTAAAGCAATTTTAGCAGTTTCAAAAGCTTGTTTTCCAATTCTTTTTGCTTCTTGTGCTTTTGGTGAATGGATTGCAGAGTCTGCTTTTTTGACTGCAAATTTTGCAAAATTCGAAAATCTGTTTTTCATCACTTCGGCTGTTTCTTTTGAAACAAGGAGTAATTCTTCAAGATCGTATTTCATATCTTGGTTAAGATCGAGAAGAATTTTATGTACAACTGATGAACTTTGCGATGCTTGGTTTATAACAACCTGAGAGAAGATAGTATCTGTTTGATTTAGATCTTCCATAATAGTATCATAGTCTTCAATAAGAATATGTTTTGCTTCAACAGGCATGTATGCGAGTCTCTTTTTAAATCTATGGATAGATTTGATAAGACCTGAACGCATCCCTTTGATTGTTGCCGTTAAAATATCTTCAGCCTTATTTGGTTCAGCTTCAGCAACCTCAATAGAAACTGCCAAAATAGTTGAAAGGATCTTTCTAATACGTATAGTGTTTAGTGAACCCTCTTTGATAGATTCAAATGTAATCTCTTTGATTGTTTCGATCAGGTATTCTTTAAATTCACTGTCACGCTCTTTTTCAAGTGCAGTAATAATAGCTGATTCAACAATTTCATTTAAAATCTCGTACAGATCAATTGACTGTAGTTTTACCTGGTGAAGTTTTGAATAGCTTTCCGGAAAGTCTTGGAGTTTTGCTTCAATGGCGTTAAACACTTCATATTTCTTCTCTTGAATCGATTCAGATTTTTTCTCGATAGCGCGTTCAAGTTCCTCTTTTTTTTCCAAGAGGTGCTCAAGTTCCTCTTCAATTGCAGATATTTCATTTTGAATTAGTTCACTAGAAAGGTTTTCGATCTTTTGAAGATCTAAGCTCGCAGGATCAAGGTTTTCAAAAAGTTTGTTTACTTTTTTGTCTAAAGTATTTGTTGCCATATTGTACTC
>JBFEUD010000007.1:0-19884 GCA_041547625.1 Sulfurimonas sp. | reverse complement strand
AGTCCGATTCCAGCTAGAATAAAAAAGAGTATATACAGTATTAACATACTGAACACAAAAGGAAGGATAGAGTATTTGATCATTTTTGTTGTTAAAAGATCTTTTATACTTTGTGAGAGAATAGTTGGTTCATTATCCATGTTGACTCCATAGTTTTTGATTGAGTTTTAACTCCTCTACAATTCCAATTGAAAGGTGGAGAGTTTTTACATATTCCATTGCTATTTTATACTCTAAAAGTGAACGAAATACGGAAGGCTCAAATAGATCTTTGTTATATTCTATAGCCATATAGATATTCTGTCCTTTAAATGAGACATATACAGGGTGTCCAGAATGTCTTTTGTAGTGGAGAATTTTTTCCATTAACGAGTGTGTCAGAATATATCTCGCTTCTATTTGATCGCTTCCGTATACGACAAACTCTTTTTCAAATTCCGGTGAATCCATCTTAATGAGTTCTCCGCGTCTTGTAAAGTTTTTAGACTGTAAAAATGAGCCAATAACATCCCCGAAAGTACTTTGTGCCACATCTGGAAGGACTACGGTGTGTCCAGAGAAGTTTTTATGAAAATCACTGACGATAAATAAGCCCTTAAAGATTGTAGAGTACGAGCGTCTTCCTTTTGAGTCCTTATACTCTTTTTCGGCATGGAGATCTGAAAACTTTAGATCAACTCCATCTATCTTTCCTTTGATAAGGTCATTCCCTGAATACCGATCCGGACTTGGAAAAAGTTGGGAACGTTTAAACAACTCTAGACCAATATGCAGATCTGGAATATATCGAAAGGTATTGTCAATTTCTAAGATTAGAGGCTTCATGATTTTTGTTTTAAACTGATCTCTGTAGTTTGAGATCATAAATTTATAGATAAATCCACCAAGTACGATATAAGCTACTAAAGCAAAGAGCATAAAATCGACATCCATGTATTGAAAAAAACTAAAATAAAGTAGGGCGAAGATAATAGTATAGATAACCCCCACCGTAATTACTCTATTTTTGAGCTGCTTACGGTTTTCCTCTAGCTCTTGAAGTATAGGATAAAGTGTTTTATAGTAAAAATCTGTCAGTTCGCTGATAGTTTTCATATTTATGAATTAAATAACTCTTTTACATTGACAGTTTGTCTTTGTGTGTCAGGAATCTCAAATACCTCTTTACGCACGTAGCTCATTAATGATGCCATTAAGTTTGTCGGAATCATCTCTATCGCATTATTATAATCTGTTACAGCTTGGTTGTATGCACGACGAGCCGCAGAGATCTGTTCTTCTACTTCGTTGAGTGTGCGCTGCAGGTGCATTACATTTTGATTTGCCTTTAAATCGGGATAGTTTTCAACTGCAACCATGATAGAACCGAGTGCTGAGGTAATCTTCGCATCTAGTTGGATTTTATCATGATCGGAAATATTCGGTCTGTTTGCTTCTGCACGAAGTTTAGTTACTTCTTCAAGGAGTGATTTTTCATGTTCCATATATTTACTGACAGAGGCAACAAGGTTTGGAATTAAATCATAACGCTTTTTGAGTTGAGTGTCGATACTTGCAAAGATATTTTCAACTTGATTCTTTTTTGAAACAAGAGAGTTGTACATTAGAACTAAAATAATTCCTATAACGATAGCAATAATGAGTGGAGTAGACATAATCTTCCTTTGAGCGTTTTAAATAATTATAGCTTATTTTTTATTATATCTTGTGCCGCAAAATAAGCACTGCTCCATGCAAAGGCAAAATTAAACCCTCCGCGGCGTCCTACTACATCTAAAACTTCGCCGACAAAGTAAAATTTCGGATTTTTTTTGGAGGCAAAAGTTTTTGGATCGACCTCTTGTGTATCCACTCCACCACCACTAACTTCTGCATGGCGAAAACCGTGTGTATCATTCACTTCAAATTTCCAGTTTACAATACCGTTCGCAATTTTTTTACTTAGTTTTGTATCGATTGTACTTGTTTTTGGATCTAGGTTTAATGATTCTAATAAGCCGTTGACTATTTTTGTCGGTAGCAATCCTAGTAAAATATCAAAAAGTGTGAGTGTCTCATTTATTTGAGCAACTTTCAGTATATGATTTGCTAGTTTTTGAGCAGGAAAGTTTGGAAGTAAATTGATTCCAATGTCAACTGCCTGGTAATCTCGAAGTGCTTCGCTAGCCATTTGAGAGATATCTAAAATAGCAAAACCGGAAACGCCGTAGTTAGTAAAGAGAATATCACCTGTAATAGTGTTTTCTTTCACACCGTTGATATAGAGCGTTACTTCGCCGTCAACTTTAGCACCTTGCATTTTTTTTGCAAGGGGAGAACTCAGTTCTAATTGTACTAAAGACGGATATGTCTGAATGATGTTATGTCCAAGCTCTTGAGCAAACTTATAACCGTCACTACACCCGCCAAGATGAAAAGCTGCTTCACTTCCCGTTGCTATAACAACGGCATCGTACTTTATTTCAAGTTCTTTAAGTGAGTCTACTTTTGTGTCTGTAATGATATTCACACCGAGATTTTTGGCTGTTTGTATAAAAATATTTGCAACTGATTTTGCTTCATTACTCATAGGATATGCACGTCCGTCATCAAGGATGTTTAAAAGCAGTCCCAAGGAATTTACATATTTTTCAAATTCTCTAAAGCCGAAGTTGTTGATTGCATATTCAACAAAAGCAGGATTTTGAGAAAAGAAATCACTTGTAGAAAGAGAACTGTTTGAAATATTACAGCGCCCATTTCCGGAAACAAGAATTTTTTTTGCAGGTTTTGTATTTTGCTCATAAAGATCTACTGCAATGGAGTTTTTCGCACACTCGATGGCACAAAACAGCCCAGATGCACCAGCTCCGATAATTGCAATTTTTTTCATCTAGAGCGTAACTACTTTTGCTCCAAAGCCACCCATATGTGCAGGAGCATCCTCGAATTTTTTCACCTTAGGGTGCACTTTTAAAAATTCTTTAACAGCATGGGAAAGTTTTCCTGTTCCAATACCGTGGTACACAAGCACTCCATCCCAGCCGTTGATAAGCGCATCATTTAAAAACTTGTCTAACACTTCGCAAGCTTCATCTGCACGCATCCCGTGAAGATCACATTTAAGACCCGCTTTTTTCTCAACATTCAGGCGTATATCCGTTTTTGGTTTCGCTTTAACAATTTTTGTCGGAGTAAGATGTTTTGTTTTTACACGAATTTTCATACCGTTAACATCTAAGGTAGCATCGGACTTACCTTTCATAGAGACAATTACACCACTTTGTGAGTGGTATTTTACTTCGTCACCCACTTTAAAGTCATAATCACGTTTAATCTCTGTTTTTTGCTCTTTTGGAAGTTTTTTATTCGCTTTGTTCATTGCCCGGTGAATATCTTTAATATCTCCGCCGCGTGCTGCACGTTTGGCTTCGTTTATCGCTTCTTCGTACGAGTCTTTCAGTTTTGTTTTTTCAAGTTCCAACTCTTTAAAAAGAGCTTCTCTTTGATCTTTGAGTGCTTTTTCCTTTTTCTCAAGATCTTCAAGTTTTTCATCTACTTTTTTATGCTTTTGCTTGAGTTCACGTTCTAGTTCCGATCCTCGTTCAATTAAGAGTGAAAGCTTCTCAGAATTGTCTCCATACACTTTTTTTGCTTCATCAACTAGGCGATGAGCTATACCATAACGGCTGGCTGTTTCAAACGCGTAACTTTTACCGATAATTCCTTGCATAAATTCATAGGTAGGTTTACGTAGATGCTCATCGTAGATTGCCGCTAAAAGCTCTACATCATCACGATCAGCCATAAGTGCAGCTAAACGTTTGTGGTGTGTCGTAATCACCACTTTTTGACCACGGCTTATAAGATCATCAAGAATAACTTTGAAAAGAGCTGCTGCTTCATCACTGTCAGTTCCAAGTTCTATCTCATCCACACCGATAAGGGCTTGTTTTTTCGTAAAAATTTGAGAGAATTGCTGCATACGTCCGGCAAAGGTAGAAATGTCGTTTTTCACATTTTGGGGATCATCTATGATTGATTCGATATCTTTAAAGTTTCCAACTTCACTTTTGTGTTCATTAAGCTTCATTGGGATGATATATTTCGCCATAAATGCTGATGCCAGGATTGATTTTAAAAGCATCGTTTTACCACCGGCATTTACACCTGTGATCATCAAGATATTTTTTTCAAAATTTACATTAATCGGTTTTGCATGACTGAGTGCAGGGTGGACAAAATCTTTTAAAATAATGTTTTTATGGTTTTTGCTTTTTATGACTGCCAAGTCTTTACTTCTTGCAAAGAGTACACGAGCTTGATAGTTGTCAAACTTGCTAAACTCTTTATCCACAAAGTTAATAAACGGAAGAAGTTCCTCAAGAGTTTTTGAAAACTCTTTTGCATAGTTGTAAAAGATCGCTTGACGCTCTTGTTCAATGTATCTGATCTTCTCTTTTGACTTTAAAACAGAGTCTGGTGCTACATAGAAAAATCCGCCGGTACTGCGTCCGACTACCGCACCTTTTAACACATGGTTAAAACCGCCGCGAACAAGTAAACACTCTTCGTTATTGATAAAGTGGATTTGTGTATCTACTAGATAACCTGCAAGTTTTGAGCTGCCCATCAGATGTTTTAGTGAAGAACTAATCTCATTTTTATGCTCTTTAATTCTCTGGCTTAGTCCAAAAAGTGTCTCATCTAGATTTTCTTCAAAGTTTCCCTGAGTGTCAAAATACCTTTCAACCTCTAAAAACTTCTCAGGCACTTCTATTTTACTTACCCATTCACCAATGAGGCATTCAAGGTTTTTGTTTTTTAAATAACGGAAATAGCGGACAACTTTTACGATCTCAAAGATCTGTTCAAAGCTTAAAACACCGTGTTTATTGAGATGATTTTTGATCGAAAAAAAATCGGTTACTTTCGGGGGTGCATTAAATTCGATTTTATCGAGTGCTTTGATATATTTGTAGTGAAGCTCTTGATCACCCTCGATGTAAAGGTTCTCTTCACGAGCAAAAAAGCTTTGGAATTGTTCAATATGAGCTTGGAGGTCAAGCTGTGAGATCAGTTTGTCTATTTGCACTCTGCAGCTCTGATGATCTCCGAATAATGAGGAGTGTTTTTCTTACCGATAAATGTATTAGTTCCGCTTAAATCAAATGTTGAGGCATTTATATCTATACCTTCACACTTAAGCGTTTTACCCTGTTTGTATTGTTTGACTATCGCAAGTACTTGTTCTCGCTCCTTGGCAGCATAATTGTTGTACATCACTGCACCTAGAATAAAAACACCAAAAATAGAAGCTACGATTAATTTCTGAGATTTTGTAAGTTCTGTAAAATAGTGCAGGGCTAAAAAAAGTAATCCTACAACGACAAGACCGAGTAAATAAGCCACTTTATGCAATTCCTCTTATTTGATATGTAATGTCTCCGGCACCAAAACCGATGATAAGACCATTATCAAGCGTTCTTAACTCTTGCTGATCTTTTAAAAGAGTAATTTGGTTATTTGCTCTTTGAATTTTATCTGCAAGTGTTAAATTATACTGCTTGAATTTTTCTGCAAAGTCAATGTCACGTGGAGTTTCACCCGCAGCCCATACAGGAAGTATAATAAGTTCCTGAGCACCCTCAAAACATTTAATGAACTCATCGAGGTTATCAATTGTACGAGAATATTTGTGTGGTTGCCAGATAGCGGTAATCTTATCAAAACCTTTAAGTTGAGCATATTCTTTAACAGATTGGAATGTTGCTTTGATCTCTGTTGGGTGATGTCCGTAATCATCGATAATTACGCTGTCGTTTTCTTTACCTACGATATCAAAACGTTTTTTAATCCCTTTGAAATTAAGAAGTTTTGTTCTAATCTCTTCAATATCCATAGATTCATGTGCAGCTAAAATAGCAAGTGAAGCATCTATCGCAATATGCTTTCCAAATCCCCAAACGTCAAAGCTTCCAAGATCTTTTAATGTGAATCTTGTATGTGGTTCATCGTTAATGAGAACAAACTCTATATTTGAAATATCTGTAGTAGGATAGAGCCAAGTCGCATCGCTAAATTCATCTTTCAGCGTAGCTAAGAAAGGATCCTCAGCATTTAAAACTTTATGCGGAGCTGCTTGGATAAAACGTTTGTACGAATCATAAAATCTGTCGTAGTTATAGTCATAGTATTCCATATGCTCAGGTTCTGCATTGATAACGATAGAGCAGTACGGATTTGAATTGATAAAGCTTCCATCACTCTCATCTGCTTCAAAGATCATAAGATCATTCGTTGCATCATAACGTACATTTGAACCAAATGCTTTTGATTCTGCACCGATAATCGCAGAGCCTTCCATAATAGATGTTAAAATAGCAGTAGTTGTACTTTTGCCGTGAGCACCGGCAACAGAATAAACTTTTTTGTCATTTAAAATTTTAAGAAGCGCTTCACGACGAGCGAGTACTTCAATCCCTTTTTCATTAGCTGCAATAACTTCAGGATTGTCAGGACGAATAATCGCAGAATGGATAACTAAATCTTGATCTTCTATAGCATCTTCAGAGTGGGGGATACTTACTTTTATTCCCATTTGACGAAGTTTTTTAGTAATAACAGTATCTTTAATATCTGAACCGCTTATCTCATGCCCGTTATAGTGCATATATTGTGCTAAACCGGAGATACCGATACCGCCTATACCTATAAAATGTATCTTCATTTAGTTATCTCTCCCGCTTTTAGGCATTATCCAGCAATTTCTGTGCCTCTTTTTGAAACTCACTGATATAAAAAGTTCCATACTGCTGAGTTAATTCAACATCGGCAATTTTATCTAAAAAGTTATCTATGCCAATATTTTCATCTGCTGCAATTTGGTGCATCTTCATTGCTTTTGAAAACTTTTCATCATTGCTCAGACCGCTTAATACTTCGAAAAGTGCCGAAGCATCTTTGTTCTGTCCTGCATGATAATGCTCGATTGCATACTCATATAAAGCACGAAGTGTAGCAAAGTCCTGCACTTCATTCATGTCCAGTTGTTTATGAGCTTCTAGAGTGTTTGTAAGCTTTTCAAGAGCTAAATCTAATATATTGGCATAAAAACCTTCAAGCTCGTCATCGCTTAAATGTTCATGTGCATTTTGTTCCAGCACGTAAAGTGAAGCAATGTCACCTTCTTGTTGTGCTTTTAAAACCTTTTCTTTTAACTCGTTACTCACTCATACACTCCTTAATTCTATCTAGCGCATCTCTTGTTTTTGTTTCATTTTCAACCAATGCAATTCTTACATATCCAATACCAGGGTTTTCACCTTTAAAATCGTCACGCGCCAAAAACTCACCCGGCAATACTTTTACATTGTATTTTTCATAGAGTTTCTTTGTAAACTCTAAAGCATCGCCCACTTTTAACCAGATATAAAATGTTGCTTCTGGAATCTCAGTACCTAGTATCTCTTTTGCAATTTTAAAATTATTTTTATAGATCTCTCTTGAAGCTGCAACATGAGCTTCATCATTCCAAGCATCAGCTGCTGCTGCTTGCAGAGGTAAAGGAGATGCACACCCTATATAGGTACGGTATTTCATATACTCTTTTAGGATCTCTTTGTCACCTGCAATAAATCCGCTTCTTAGACCCGGGGCAGATGAGCGTTTTGAGATGGAATTAATAACAAGTACATTTTGAAAAGATTCATTACCTGCTAAAAGAGAAGCTTCCAGAAGGGAAGGGATTTTTTGATCTGTATAGATTTCACTGTAACACTCATCGTTCATAAGAACAAAGTCATGCTTTAATGCAAGTTTTACCCACTCAGCCATCTCTTCTGCCGTTAAAACAGAACTTGTAGGATTGTTTGGAAAATTTAATATTACAAGATCACAATCACTGAGTTGCTCTTCATTTATATCAGGTTTAAAGTTATTTGCTTCAGTTAAATTCAGATGAATAACTTTTGAATTTGTAGCAATTGCAGCACCTTCATAAATTTGATAAAAAGGGTTTGTATATGCCATTACGCTATTTGGTTTATCAAACAATAAAAATTGAGGAAAGTTAAAGAGTACTTCCCTTGTTCCAAAAGTAGGGATGATTTCACTATCTTGAACTTCTAGACCAAAGCGTGTTTTTATAAAACCGCGGATTGCATCTCTTAAAATATCTTCACCACTTGTTTTAGGGTATTTTTTTAAAAGATATGCGTTATTAGCCAAACTTTCTTGAATAAATTTAGGTGTATCAAACTGTGGTTCACCTATTGTAAGTACAGATGGTTCGTAAGCAGCATTTGGTATAATGTTTTTTAGTAAATCGTTAAGTTTTTCAAATGGATATGGTTCAAAATTCATGTTGGAATTATATCTAAATATTATTTACATAGCGTTAAGGATTTGTATGAAAGTATTGCTATCAGTAATGATCGTTTTGCTATTGTTTTTTAGTATGGGAATCGAGATAGATGCACAAGCTCTGGAATTGCAAAACGAAGCATTTCAACGTGCAATGATTGCTTTTGGAATAGCAAAGAGTTTAAATGCAGTTATCTCATTGATACAAGGCACTGAACTCTCATTAACACCTGCCGGGCTTGGAATTACACTGAGTGTAGGTGAGATTTTAGATCCTCTTAACGACATGGTAGAGAGGTTCTCATGGGTTATGCTTCTAGCAAGTATATCTTTGGGGATTCAAAAGTTTTTGTTAATACTTAGCGGAAAAACGGTTTTACAAGTGCTATTGTCTTTAAGTGGAATAATTGCACTTACTATGATTTGGTATAGAAAACTTCATCATAATCTGTTTTTTTCATATAGTTTAAAAGTGTTTGCATTATTGGTACTATTACGTTTTAGTGCCATAGTGTTTGTAGCTCTTTCACAAGTTACTTATACAGCTATTTTGCAAAATGAATATGAACAATCGCTGCAGGTAGTTGAAGATACAAAAAGTAATCTTGAATCATATCAACAAGCACGTAGTGTAAGACTGAAAGAAGAAAATGGAAGTTTTTTTTCTGAACTGAAGAAACGTTACGATAAGTCGATAGAGAGTTTGAATATCTCGCAACAGATAGAGTCATTGGAAAAAAGTACTAATAAAGCTTTTAATAACATAATAGTTTTAATTACTGTATTTATTTTACAATCTATCCTTTTGCCTCTAGTATATATATGGCTTGTGATTCATGGTATAAAATTTGTTTTTAGAAGTGAGTTAAAGTTTGATACATTGAAAAATTTGTATAATGAACGTTATTAAAATTAAAGGATAAGAGATGAAAATTGTTTTATCAGCGGTATTGGCAATGTTCTTAGTAGCTTGTGGAAACAATACACAGGAAAAGAAAGCTGAAGAGATCGTAGAAAGTAAGACAGTTGCAGTTGAAGAAACAAAAGTCCCTGCAGAAGTAGAGAAAGTAGAAGTTGAAGAGACTAAAGTAGTTGAAACACCTGCACCAGAAATAAAAACACCTATTGAAGAAGTAAAAAAGGTAGTTGAAGAGGTAAAGACTGCTACGGTAGAGAAACCAACACCTGTGAAAGCACCAGAACCTGTGAAAGTAGAAGAGGTTACAACTAAAGTAACACCGAAACCGGCTGTAAAAAGTAGTATTGACGGCGGAGCTCTTTTTGTAAAATGTGTTGCTTGTCACGGTCAAAATGCAGAGAAAAAAGCTTTAGGAAAATCACAAATAATTAAAGGATGGAGTGTAGATAAATTACTTACTGCTTTCCACGGTTATAAAGACGGTACGTACGGTGGTCCTATGAAAGGGATTATGAAGTCTCAAGTCTCTAATTTTAGTGAAGATGAGCTAAAAGCATTAGCACAACATATATCAAAACTTTAAAATAGTTTTGATATTTGATAAAAGTTTCAATTTAGCTTGATACAATTTCCAAAAAATTATGTGAGTCTTGAATGAAATTAGTAATTAACGGTACTGAAAAAGAATTTCCGGTAGATGTAACTCTTTTAGAAGTATTGAAAGAGCTTTCTTTAGAAGATAAAGTTATGGCAGCTGCTGTGAATATGGAAATAGTGAAACAGGATGCATGGGACAAGTGTAGATTAAATGATGGCGATAAATTAGAATTGCTTGATTTCGTGGGTGGTGGTTGATTTTTGTAGAGCAACTACTGCTATTGCATACTCTCCATCATGCGTGATTGAAAGAGATGCATCTATAATTTTAAATTTATCTACAAGTTTTTTTGAAAAAGCGAGCTTCGGAGCTCCTTTTTCACTTTTATAAATCTTTATATCAAAAAAAGAACATTCTGCTCCGATACCAACTCCTAAAGCCTTAGATACAGCTTCTTTTGTAGCCCAGAAACCTGCTGCAGTAGTATGTCTTTTTACAAGTTCAATCTCTTCTTTATGCAAAAACTTTTCTAATGCTTTATTACCAAATTTTTCAATCATTTTTTGCATACGTTCAGTTTTAATTATATCTATACCAATCATTCATCATTCTTTTTTTAATATTTCAGTATTTTATCGTGATCTCTTTAAAAAGGGCAAGAGCATAGGTGTCGTTTGCTGGTAATGCTGATACTCTTTTTTAAAAGTCTTAATGAGATCACGCTCTTCAAAAGCGAGACCGATAAAAACATAAATTATCATTCCGATACTTAATAAAAAATGTCCATAACTCATTTGTGGAGTAGCAGTAAGCCCTATAAGTGTGCCTAGTTGCACAGGATGTCTTACGTATTTATAGAAATATTTGATCTGAAAACTTGGTTTTGGATCTGGTATATTTTTTAATACCCTGTATCCTTGATGCAAACCGAAAAGTTCAAAATGATCAATCATAAAAGTGGATATAAAGGCAAAAGTCCATCCAAAAATATACAATACAGTCAAAATCCAAAACATTGTTCCATATTGAAAATTCCATATGTATCCGTCAATAGGTTGCCAAAATAATTCTAGTATGGCTAAACTAAATGCAGAAGCTATACAGTAACTAGCACTGGTAAATGCCTTTGAATGGTTAGAAAAGAATTTCTTTTTAAACGATTCTCTGGCCATAATCGAATGTTGTAGACCAAAAAGTACAAGTAATACAATGTTGATAATAAAAGGGTTGTAATGTAATGTAATTATTGGTGAATCTACAGAATGAGGAAAAAAGTTCCAAGGATATACCCAGAGAATTAGAAATGACAAAGTGATTAGGGATAACAGATAACCTAAAAGTGCATAAGAAAATAAAAGAAGCTTTTGCATAAATATCCTTTTGTTAAGTCCTTGAGAGGATATTATAAGGAGTTAACTATGTGTCAATAAGGGACACATAGTATAAAGAAGTTATTGAATTACAAATTCAGTAAAATAGATTCCTTTAATCCTACCATCTGTAATCATAGAATTTAAAGTGTCCATAATCTGCATAGATAGTTTGTGCTTCCCTTTTTTAGAAGAGACCTCTTCAAGTGTTTTTGAAGATAAAATTCTGATGATTCTATCTCTTAGTACAGCTGATTTTGCATCTAGTTCTAAACTTAACTCTTCACCCTCAAGTTCTAAAGATATTGTTGTTTTAAGAAATCTTCTTCCAGAGTCACTTTTAAGGTTAACAGTAAAAGTGTCTAGCGGGTATAAAATACCTATTTCATTTAAAACTCTTGAGTCTTCCTCTAAATTATAACCTGAACTTTTCTTAGTGACTTTTTTTGCTCTTTCTTGTTGTACAGGAGTTGATGATACAGTTTGTTCATCATCACCAATAAAGAAAAATGCTACAGCACCTAGCATAATAATTAGCACTAAAACAATGATGATAATAATCATTAATAAGTTACTAGATTTTTTCTCTTGTGAACTAGATTCTTCCTCTTTTACTTCTTCTTCAGCCATCTTTCATCCTTGAATTAATCTTTTTGTTGTTAGTATATCGAATTTTTTAAAAAAAAATAAAATTTTAGTGTGATGAGAGTTCATTCAATGGTAAAAACTCATATGTATCAGCATTATAGTATTCTATAATACCTGTTTCAATATCGTAGCACCAACCATGAATATGTAAATCCCCATCTTCAAATCTTTTCTTTACATTTGGATAAGTCAGAATATTTTCGATCTGCTTAATTACCGAAAGTTTTTCAGTAAGGCGAAGCAGATCTTCAAGAGGTTTATCGGCACCCAAGCTTAAAATTGCGGATGTCTTTGCACTCTCTCCTAATTCTAACCATTTTCTTGTATGTATTAATGAGTCATCAGTAATAGGCTCATAAAGACATCTACAAGCTCCACAGTGCGTATGACCACAAATGATGATCTCTTGTACTTTTAAAACACTTACAGCATACTCAATGCCTGATGCCGTTGCGTGAAAGTCATCATCAGGTTTATATGGAGGTACAAAGTTACCTACATTCCTAATTACGAAAAGATCACCCGGATTTGTTTGCAGCATTAAATCTGGAATTACTCTCGAATCAGAACAGCCTATAAAAAGAGCCTTTGGCTTTTGCCCTTTAACAAGTTCCAAAAGAGATTCTTTATTTTTTTTAAAATATGTCCTAAAAAGTTTGTTCCCCTCGGCATATTGTTTCAGGTTCATAAGGTCATTCCTTATTTAGTAATACACTCTTTAATATTTAAAGAACAAAGAATATCTTCAAATATAGCACCTGACTCACGGCAAATATCGTCATGGTATTCTATAACCATAATCTCTTTTCCGCTTGAAACTTTAGTTGTATACATTTCAGGTTTAAAATCATGTTTAGAAGTAAACTGATTTACACACTCCGTAACTTTTTGTTTTTCCTCTTCAGACTCATAAGCTAAAGATAACCTTGTAAATCTTTCTTCACTTCTTACTTCTGCATCGATCATATTATTCTACCTCAAAAATTAGTTTAAAATTATGAGGTATATTATGCGAAATCTTTACTTTCTTATTGTTTAAATCAATACCATTGGAGTAATTTAGTTACTTCATCAACAATGTACGTTTTAATAGGTGTTTTTTCAAGTGGTTTTTTAGAAACAAGTGCTTTTGTAATATTTTGCATTTTTGCTTCTTTGAGTCTGCTATCAAGTGCATACACTTCACGAACATCACCTACGAGTGAAACCTCTCCAATGAAAATAGTCTCTTTGGAGATGGCACGGTCTCTAAAACTACTGATAATCGCAGCCAAAACTGCTAGATCTGCTGCAGTTTCTGTGATCTTTATTCCACCGGTAATATTGATGAACACGTCATATCCGGAGAGTGGAATTTCCAGTTTTCTCTCCAGTAGGGCTAAAAGCATATTTAATCTGTTATTATCAAAGCCTGTAGCTTGACGTTTTGAATTAGGAGTATGGGATTCAGAAACGAGTGCCTGTACTTCTAAAATGATAGGACGGCTTCCTTCCATAATAACTGTGAGTGCTGAACCTGCCTGGTTTGAATTGCGATTGAAAAAGCGTGAGGCGATATCGGTAGCACTGAAGAGTCCTTCGTTTTTCATCTCAAAAACACCGATCTCGCTTGTAGCACCAAAACGGTTTTTAAATCCTCGCAAAATTCGGAGTTCCTGAGAAGAATCACCTTCAAAATACAGTACGGTATCTACCATATGCTCGAGTACTCTAGGACCTGCTATTGAGCCTTCTTTTGTAATATGTCCAATTATAAAAGTAGCTAAATCCTGCTCTTTTGCAATACGCATAAGCTCAAAAGTGATTTGTCTTACTTGTGTCACACTTCCCGGTGCTGAGACGATGTTTTCAGAATAGATAGTTTGGATAGAGTCTATGATTAAAAAGTCGTATTTTCTCTCTTGAAGTTCCACTAAAATTTGTTCAAGTCTGATTTCACTGAGCAGATAAAGACTGTCATGATTCGAATTAAGTCTATTGGCTCTTATTTTTATTTGTGAAGCAGACTCCTCTCCTGAGACATAAAGAACATTTTTGCCAGTTGAAGCAATGTTTGATGCAACTTTTAAGAGTAAAGTTGATTTTCCGACACCGGGACTTCCACCGATCAGTGTCAAACTCCCCGGAACTATTCCTCCACCTAGTACATTGTCAAGTTCCATATCAAGTGAACTAAAACGTGTGATCTCATCTTCAACAACATCATTAATGCTGATAGCTTTGGCACTTTTAGCACCTGTAGATTTAGTCTGTTTCACAAACTCTTGTTGTTGTTGGTTTAGCTCAACAAGAGAGTCCCAAGCTCCACAGTTGGTACATTTTCCCATCCATTTTGGTGTTGTCATACCACAATGTTGACATTCAAATAATGTTTTTGCTTTTGCCATGATAGATCGAGCCTTGAATTAAAATGGTTGTTATTTTATAAAAAAAAGATCAAAGAGGAGAGAAATATGACAATTTGTCATATGAAAGAGGTTAAAGCTTTATGTTTCTTCCTCTTCAACAAAAATTGCATCTAGCAGACCGTCAACAAATTCATATTTGTCAAACGGTGTAAGATCATCTGGCTGTTCACCTGTTCCTACATATAAAATTGGAAGTTCAAGTGAATATGCAATTGAGAAAATACTTCCACCTTTTGCAGTCCCGTCAAGTTTAGTAATAATGATACCGTCTACACCAACCATCTCATTAAATGCCTTGGCCTGAGAAATTGCCGAGTTTCCTTGTGTACCATCAATAATTAAAACAGTTCTGTGCGGAGCACCACTATGCGCTTTGTCACAAATTCTATTGATTTTTTTCAGCTCATTTGCAAGGTTTGTTTGAGTATGGAGTCTTCCAGCCGTATCGATGATCACATTATCATAACCTTTAGATTTAGCAGAATCGATTGTGTCATATGCAACAGCAGAAGGATCATGTCCTTGTTGTGAAGAGATGATTGGGATATCAAGTCTTTTTGCCCACAGCGTAAGTTGCTCGATTGCTGCTGCACGGAAAGTATCTCCCGCACCAAGAATCACTTTTTTACCATCATTTTTATAGCGCTGCGCAAGCTTAGAGATAGTCGTGGTTTTTCCAGCACCGTTTACACCTACAATAAGTTCAACAAAAGGTGGTGTAAACTCCGGCTCTTTATATTGAGTATATGCAAGAGTTGCCAGAAGTTTTGAACGTAAGATCTCACGAGTGATTTTCTCTTGATAGATCTCATTTATAATGATTTCTACAAGTTCATACTCTACGTCCGCTTCGAGTAAAATATCTTCAATCTCCTCTTTTGTAAAAGTAATTTTCTTTTTCGGTGCAACAGATTTAATTGCCTCTGCAGTTTTTGTAAGAGATTTTTTTATAAAACCAAACATCTATTTTCCTAAAGCTCTAAGAATGTCACTTTCGATAAATTCCTCTTCAGTAGCACCTTGATAGTAGTTTACAAGTTTTCCGTTTTTATACATTGCCATAAGAGGAATACCGAAGTTTCTACCTATATTTAACGTGTTTGCAACAGCATTTATTATACGACGGTTTTCACTTGAATTTGCAAGAGGATAATGTGCATCGTACTCTGTTCTAAATGCTTCAAGTTTTGTACTGTTGATATCATCTTCAACCGAGATACCGATGATTGTTAAGTTGTCTTTATACTTTTCCTGAAGTTTAGTCAGATGAGAAGCTTCAGCTTGACAAGGTGGACACCAAGTTGCAAAAATATCTAAAATGATGATTTTGTCTTTTTGCTCTTTTAATGCAAAGCCATTAGGCTCTTTAGTTACAATATACTCTTTTCCAGAAATTTCTTTTAGAACAAATTCATTTGTTGATAATAGTGCATTTGCATCGTTTTCATTATTTGAACAAGCACTAAAAAATAGTCCAATTGCTATAGATAGTGATAAAAAAGATTTTTTTAACATTAATTTTGCCTCTATTTTAGTAAAATAAGCGAAATTATATCGATAAAGATTTTATATGACTCTTACAAAAGAAATATTTAGAAAAAATTCATTGCAAAAAATACAAAACGCTTATTCACATAATAAATTATATCGTGATGCACTTCTTGAAAAGAGGCTGTTACAAGTGTTGAAAAAATATAAACATAAAACTATTTTAGTATACAATCCGTTACCATTTGAAGCAAATATCACAAAAAGTATCAAAAAAATGAGACGAAAACTGGATGTTTATGTTCCATTTATGGAAGGCGAAAGTTTTAAAATGGTACCATTGAGATTGCCGCTTAAGAAGAAAAAATTTGGAATTTTTGAAGCTGGCAATACATTAAGAAATATAAAAAAAATAGATATTGCTATAGTGCCTAGTGTAGGCGTAGATGGAAAATTAAGAAGGGTAGGCTTTGGCAAAGGGATGTATGATCGTTTCTTCGCAAAGTTAAGAAAAAAACCATTTACTATTTTTGTACAACCGGAATTATGTTACACAAACCATCATATATGTGATGATTATGATGTAATGGCAGATGTGTTGATAACACCGAAAATTGAGATACACAGAAAAGGCCTGTAGGAATTTAAAAGGCAATAAAGATGTTAAACGAGATACTTCTCGGTGGCGGAACAGCCATCGTAAGTGGAGTTATCGGATTTTTCATCTCTAAAAAACTTACTAGTGCAAATTTTGAAATATATACTCAACAAGCACAAGCGAAAGCGAATGCAATTGAGAACGAAGCGCAAACTTTATTAGAGCGTGCAAGGTTAAAAGCTCGTGAAATAGAGCTTGAAGCAAAAAGAGAGTTTGACAGTGCCAAGGACAGGGCACGTGCGGATTTTGCTCAAAGGGAAGAGCGATTGCGTCAAATGGAAAGTGATTTTAAACACTATAAAAAACTTGAAGAACAAAAGCTTCAAAATGAAACAAGAACTATTAAAGCACAAAAAGTAAATTTAGAGAGAAATGAAAAATCTTTAGTTTCACTAAAAAAGAAATATGAACAAAAGATTGATGAAGCGGTGCATTCGATTGAACATTCTGCAGGGATGACACAAGAAGAAGCACAAAAAATATTATTAGAAAATATTGAAGAGAAAGCTCGGGGTGAGATTTCTCATATAGTACGTAAATATGAAAATGAAGCAAGAGAAAAAGCTAAACGAAGAGCAAACTATATACTAGCACAAGCTACAAGCCGTTTTGCCGGTGAATTTGCTTCTGAGAGATTAACAAATATAGTCCATTTAGAAAGTGATGAGCTAAAAGGGCGTATCATTGGTAAAGAAGGGCGTAATATTAAAGCGCTTGAGACACTTTTAGGTGTTGATATTATTATAGATGATACGCCAAATGCGATTTTAGTAAGCAGTTTTAATCTTTATAGACGTGCAATTGCAACTAAAACTCTTCAGCTTTTGATCGAAGATGGAAGAATACAACCTGCCCGTATTGAAGAGATCTTTGAAAAAGTTTCAAATGAATTTGAAGAACAGATTTTAAATGAAGGTGAGGAGATTGTAGCTGAACTTGACGTAGGTGTTATGCACCCGGATCTTATGAAGCTTCTCGGAAGACTTCGTTATAGAGCATCGTATGGACAGAATGCACTTGCACATACTTTGGAGGTTGCAAACTTAGCAGGTGTAATGGCTGCTGAAATGGGCGGTGATCCAAAACTGGCTAAACGTGCCGGATTGCTTCACGATATCGGAAAAGCATTAACGCATGATCATGACGGAAACCATGTTGATTTAGGGGCTGAAGTTTGCCGCAGATATAATGAAGACGAGGTTGTTATAAATGCTATTTATGCGCACCATGATCAAGAAGAGATTAAATCTATTGAATGTGGAGCTGTGTGTGCTGCGGATGCACTCTCAGCAGCACGCCCTGGTGCTAGACGTGAAGTTCTTGAGAGCTTCTTAAAACGTGTAACAGAGATAGAAGACATAGCATCTGCGCATACAGGTGTAAAACAAGCATATGCAATTAATGCGGGTCGTGAAGTAAGAGTAATAGTAAACGCTACTCTTATTAATGATGATGAATCTATTCTAATTGCTCGTGAGATAGCGGCAGAAATTGAGGAAAGAGTTCAGTATCCTGGTGAAATTAAAGTAAATGTAATTCGTGAAAGCAGGGCAGTGGAGTATGCAAAATAGGCATACTCTAATAACTATTTTTTTACTGTGGTAACAACTGCACCTCTTAAATCTCCCATCTTATAATACATCGCTTTATCTTCAGGGTATCTATTTAAAATTTCCGTCTTTAATTTTTGATCTTGAACGTTACCGTGACATTTTAAACATACAGGTTTCACAATTACTAAAGGTTTATAAAATTTGTAAGTATCTTCTTCTACTTTTTTTATAATTTTTTTCGGTAAAGGTTTATTTTCTTTTTGTAATTCAATAAGATGTTGTAACACTTTTGCTTCATCTTCAGTTGGGGCATTTACAGGATTTCTTGTTTGTAAAGAGATTCTTCTGATACTTACACCTTGAGGAAGTTTAGTATTAACATCCTCAGTTAAGTTGTAAGCTTGTTGAGAACAAAAATCTAGTGCCTCCATCGGACCACCGTGTTTCATATGCATTTGCATGTTTTTACCAAGCGTATCCATTAAAAGCTTTGTACTCGTTTGTCCTTTATGAATAACATCTTGTAAAACAGCCATTTCATTGGCACATAGACTGATACTACTAAGTGCTATCAGTGTTACGGAATGAAATAATTTCATTTTTTTCTCCATATTTTTCAAAATTAGATAAAAAATTGTAGCAAACTTATAATAATTTAATCCTATTTTGAGTAAAATCGCACCAATATTTTAATTATGGAGTATTTAGATGCCTGAATTATTTACATTCATTGGTTCTGTATTCGGTGTTTCTCACCATGCTGATCCGGAGAGTTATAAACTTGTAGTTTATACAGCTCACATGTTACTTTCTGCTGTAATTGCAATTGTTTTAGCAAAAGTAGCAATGTCAAATCTACAATTGGTACCAAAAGGTACTCAAAACGTTATGGAAGCGTACCTTGGTGGTGTTTTAAAAATGGGAACGGATGTTATGGGTAAAGAAAATGCATCTCGTTATCTTCCTTTAGTAGCAACTATCGGTTTATTTGTTGGTATTGCTAACTTAATCGGTGTTATCCCAGGGTTTGAAGCTCCAACAGCATTCTTAGAGATGCCTTTAACTTTAGCACTTGTAGTGTTTGTGTACTATAACTTTGAAGGTATTCGCCGTCAAGGTGTTATTAAGTACTTCAAGCACTTTTTAGGTCCAGTTTGGTGGTTATACTGGTTAATGTTCCCAATTGAAATCGTATCTCACGTTTCACGTTTAGTTTCTCTTTCTTTCCGTCTTTTCGGTAACGTAAAAGGGGATGATATGTTCTTAATGGTACTTTTAATGTTAGCGCCTTGGTTACTTCCAATGATTCCATACGCACTTTTAACATTCATGGCATTTTTACAAGCATTTATCTTTATGATGCTTACATATGTTTACCTTGGTGGTGCAGTAGCTACTGAGGAACACTAAAACCTCCTTTCTCCATAATGCAAAAAGACACTTTTGAAAGAGTTATCAGCTTTTTGTTAGGAGCATCTTGGGGAATTATCCTCTTTGGTGCCCTTGCCACTTTCGGCATACTTCTTTCTTTCGGTTTTACAATTGCCTTCTTAATAACTTTACTATATATAATAGTTTCACTGTTTCTTGTATTGATCCTTGATGCTTTACTTGTGAATAAGCAGAGATTAAAAGAACTAAAAAAACAGACTGAACTACTGGAAAAAATTCTTCAAAAATAAGTTTATTAGAACTGATTAAAATTTAATCACATTTCTCTATTCTCTTGATTTCGATCATGATATACTTTTCTATCCTAAGATTCAAGGATACAATAAATTAGTAATGTTAAGTTTAGCGTTCTTGGAAGTTCAAAGATGTCAGTACTAATTCTTAACACCCAAATTTACTAGTTTCTATATTTCAAATAATCCCCTCCTGAGACTAATAAACTCCTCT